>JAFOBC010000020.1 GCA_017382015.1 Clostridia bacterium | reverse complement strand
TGGGAGAGATTTAAATGCTTGCAAAACTTTTTGCATTAATGATGTCGATTTATTACATGATAACGCCTTACGTTGCACCGTCAACGGCAGAGCCTATCAAGGTGCTTGACGAGAGAACGGTTCAGCTCGCTTTCGTCACATGGGGTGATCCTCAGGTTTCAAACTATATGCTCGACAGAGAGCCGCGCTTCCGTGCGGCGGCTGAAGATGTATCAAACGCAAAGAGTAACCTTGATGCACTTCTTATAGTAGGTGATATTGCAGAAAACGGTCTTGCTTGCGAGTATGATGCCGTAAGCGGTTATCTCAAAGGCAGCGGTGTTGATAACTACATTCTGGCTGTAGGTAATCACGATGTTCGTCTTCGCTCTTATAAGCAGGTTGTAAGCCGTTTTACAGGTTTCCAGAACGAGCTCAATGCCGATGCTCAAAGCGATCTTGTGATTGACAAGCTCAACTACACTTACAAAATCAACGGCTACACCTTCGTTGTTATGGGCACAGATAAATCTGTTTTCGAAGAATCCTACATAAGCGACGAGCAGCTTGTATGGCTTGACAACACTTTAAAGGCAGAAGCTGTCCGCGGTAAGCCTGTGTTTGTAATTCTTCACCAGCCTCTTAAGAAAACTCACGGCCTTCCCGTAACATGGGGTAACGGTACAAATGAAAACGCAGGTCACGTAGGCGACCAGAGCGATGCACTGTATGAGATTATGAATAAGTACTCCAACATCATTCTCATCACAGGTCATCTCCACACAGGCTTCGGTCAGTATTCATACCAGAAAATCGGCAATATCCACGGCGTTAACGTGCCCTCTACAACAATCGTTAACAAAGATGGCGAATACAACGAGCCTGCAACAGGCTACATAACAGAGGTTTACAAAAATAAGGTTGTTTTCCGTGCAAGAGATTTCGCAAAGGGCGTATACGTTCCCGATTATGATATCGAAATAAATCTTGCAGCATAAATCTGCATAATAAAAACGGCTTGTATGTTTTGCATACAAGCCGTTTTTTGTTTGCTTTTTTTAGATTCTGTTGATGCTCTTGAGAGCCATTTTGCCAAGCTCGATAACATCAATTGCCTTAACGGGGCAAACCTCGTGGCATTTGCCGCAGCCGATACATTTGTCGTAGTCAACCTTAGCACAGAAGTTTTCAACCTTAACTGCGTCGTATTCGCAAGCCTTTACGCACTTCATACAGCCGATACAGCCTGCCTTGCACTCTTTGCGTGTGAGTGCACCCTTGTCGTGGTTGGCACAGAGCACAGCTGCCTTAGCCTGATGGAGCGGCATAAGCTCGATAAGACCCTTCGGGCAGGTTTTGATACAAGCCTTACAAGCGCGGCAGGCAAGCGGATTGATTCTGGCAACACCGTCGCAAATGTGGATTGCATCGTAGGGACAAGCTTCGATACAGTCGCCAAAACCGATACAGCCGTACACACATTCCTTCGGACCGCCGAAAAGCTGTGTTGCCATTTTACAGCTCTTAACACCGCTGTAAACAAGCTTTGTGCCTGCGTTGTGTGAGTTACCCTGGCAGAGCACAACCGCTGCCTTCGGGTCAACTGTACCTGCCTCAAGTCCTGCGATAGCGGCAATCTTTTTGGATACCTCAGATCCGCCGGGTGAGCAGAGAGTTGTGCAGGTTGTTTCACCTTTTGAAAGTGCGGCGGCATAGCCGTCACAGCCGGAGAAACCGCAAGCGCCGCAGTTTGCGCCGGGCAGCTCTTCTCTGATTTTTTCTGCCTTTTCGTCAACGGGAACAGCCATTACGATTGAGGCAACGGCGAGCACGATTGCCGCGATAACGCCTATGATGGATACGACTATGACTGCAAGAATGATAGGACTCATAATTCATACCGCCTTTCTTAACCGAATATACCTTCGACGATTCCTGTGAAACCGAGGAAGGAGATTGATGTGAGTGAAGCCGCAACAAGTGTTATCGGCAGACCCTGCATAAACTTGGGTACGTCACAGCTTTCAAGTCTTTCGCGTACGCCTGCGAACATTACCATCGCAACGAGGAAACCGAGACCTGCGCCGAGTGTGTTTACCATAGACTGTGCGAAGTTGTAACCGTTGTCAACGTTGAGGATAACAACACCGAGAACAGCACAGTTTGTTGTGATAAGCGGGAGGTAAATACCAAGTGCGCTGTAGAGTGCAGGGATGTATTTTTTGAGCACGATTTCAACAAGCTGAACAAGTGCCGCAATGACAAGGATGAAAACAATTGTCTGCAGGTATGCCATATCGTTTGCGACGAGGATATACTTGTTGATGGGGTAGGTAACGGCGGTAGCAAGGAGCATAACGAATATAACCGCCATTGACATACCTGTTGCCGTGTTAAACTTTTTGGAAACACCGAGGAACGGACATATGCCGAGGAATTTACTCAGCAGGAAGTTTTCCGTAAGGATTGCAGTTACGAGAATTGCAAGAAATGCTTTTGTCATTTTACGGTCGCCTCCTTTACATCACAACTGCCGTCTGTTCCGATAAGTGAACAGCTTGCGGCCATCGGGCAGCTTTCGCAGCCGTGGAGCTCAGCCTTGGGTTTGCCTTTCTTTTCTGCCATTCTGTTTGCGACAGCGATAAGCATACCGAATACGAAGAAGCCGCCGGGAGGCAGGATGAATATAATCATCGGGTCAACAGGCCAGCTTTCCTGAATAATCTGGAAGCCTGCAACCGAACCTGAACCGAAGAATTCGCGGATAACTGCCATAGCGAGCAGAGCGCCCGTAAAGCCGACGCCCATACCCATACCGTCAACGGCAGAGGCGATAACGCTGTTTTTGCCTGCAAATGCCTCAGCACGGCCGAGGATGATGCAGTTAACAACGATAAGCGGCAGATAAACGCCGAGGCTTTCGTCAATTGCAGGTACGTATGCTTTAACAAGCATCTGAACAATTGTAACGAAAGAAGCGATAATAACGATATATGCGGGAATTCTTACCTTGCCGGGGATGATTTTGCGAAGTGCTGAAATAACGATGTTTGAGCAGATAAGAACGATTGATGCCGCAACACCCATACCTATAGCACCCGTAACGGATGTGGAAACAGCAAGTGTGGGGCAGGTGCCGAGAACAAGGCGGAGTACGGGGTTTTCGGCGATAAGGCCTTTGGTAAATTCTTTAATGAGCGGTTTTTTATCAGCCATTGTTCACACCTCCTGTAATTTCAGTATAGTTATCAAGTGCTGTGTTGACTGCTGCCGTAACAGCCTTTGATGTAACGGTTGCGCCCGTGAGAGCTTTGATTTCGTTTTCTGCAGGCTCGTTTTTGTTTACGAGTATGCCTGCCACTTTGCCGACAAACTGCTCAAGGAAGCTCGGATTTTTTGCGTTCATACCAAGTCCGGGTGTGTCGTTGATTGAGAGCAGTTCTACACCTGAAACGGTGCCGTCAGCCTTGATGCCGACCATTACGCTGATTTCGCCACCGTAGCTTTTTGCTGTGGTTGTGAATACATAGCCTGCAACAGCGCCGCTTGCATCTGTGCCGACTGAGTAGCTGATGTCGCCCTTTGTTTCGTCGGCAAAGTTTTCTGCATCTGCAAGCACAACGGCTTTTGATGCGTTTGCCGATGCGATGTTGTTTTGCTTAATGACGGGGGCTGTCAGCGAGTTTGTGTATGCAAGGAGTGCGGATGTGATAAGACAAATCAGCGCGAGCACTATTGTCGGCTTGAGGATATCGCCGATTGAGAACTTTTTGTTCATGATTTAGCCGCCTCCTTTTCTGCTTTCTTGGCGGCTTTTTCAGCCTTCCTGTCTCTTTTCGGTGTGCCGAAGGGCTTGGCTGTTGTGAGCCTTTCAATGTGGGGAACAAGGATATTCATAAGGATAATTGAGAAGGATACGCCTTCGGGGTAGCTGCCGAAAATTCTGATAGCGGATGTGATAAGACCGCAACCGATACCGAAGATAATCTTGCCTTTGAAACTGACGGGGCAGGTTGTGTAGTCGGTAGCCATGAAGATAGCGCCGAGGAGGAGACCTCCGCCGAGGAGCTGATAAGCGACGAATTCGAAATCGCCCTTGCCTGCAAACAGCATAAATACGGCAACCGTGCCGATGTAGCTGAGCGGAATTGCAGGGGAGATGACCTTGCGGATTACAAGGTATACGCCGCCAAGGATAAGTGCGAGCGAGCAGACCTCACCGAGGCTGCCGCCGTGAGCACCAAGGAGCATCTGGAGAAGCGAGGGCAGAGCCTCTGCTGTTTCCTCACCGTTGAACTGTGAGGTGAGTGTTGCAAGAGGAGTTGCCGTTGTTGTTACAAACTTTGAGTCAGTTGCCCAGTTTGCCATTGCTGACGGGAATGATACAAGCAGTATGATACGGCTTGCAAGAGCCGGGTTAACAAAGTTCTGGCCGATACCGCCGAACATCTGCTTTACAACGACGATTGCTATTACGCTGCCGAGTGCCGCAATCCAGAGCGGAACGGAAACGGGCAGGTTGAATGCGAGAAGAAGTCCTGTTACAACCGCACTCAGGTCACCGATTGTCTGGTGGCGCTTCATAACCTTGCGGCTGAGATATTCCGAAAGAACAGCGCTGCCGACGCAAACGAGCGTTACCATAAGCACTTTGTAGCCGAAGATTACAACGGCTGCGATAAGTGACGGGATAAGCGCGATAATGACGTCAAGCATAATACCTGTTACCGTGTGCGGTGAACGCACGTGAGGCGATGCGCTGACTGTAAGTTTTTTGTTTACGCTCATTTCTTTGCACCTGCCTCTCTGATAACTGATTTTGCAAGTCTCATATGCTGAACAAGGGGAAGACCTGCGGGACAGACGTAAGCGCAGCTACCGCACTCCATACAGACCATAACGCCTGAGTCGGTGAGTTTGTCAGCTTCTTTGGATTTTGCATAGCGTGCAATAAGTGTGGGCATAAGGCTCATCGGGCAGACCTGAGCACAGCGTCCGCAACGGATGCAGTCGCGCTCGGGCTTTACCTTGAACGTGCCTTCTGCAAATGCGAGTATAGCGTTATTCTGCTTGAGCAGAGGCAGGTCTGTGCCGATGATTGCGGCACCCATCATCGGGCCGCCGGAAAGAATCTTGAACGGCTCAGCCTTGAAGCCGCCGCAGTATTCGATAATATCGCTGATGCTTGTGCCGATGGGTACACGCACGTTTTTGGGCGTGTGGATTGCAGAGCCATCAACAGTAACAGAGCGGCTGACGAGCGGCTTGCCCGTTTCGATGTAGCGCTGGATGAATGCAACGCTGGCTACGTTGATGAGCACACAGCCGACGTCCGACGGAAGCTTTCCGGGCGGAATCTTACGTCCTGTAGCGGATTGCACCATCATTTTTTCAGCACCCTGTGGGTACTTTGATTTGAGCGCCATAATCTTGATGTTGCTGTTTTCGCCTGCAAGCTCATTTACCTTCTGCTTGAGCAGGTCTATGGCCTTGGGCTTGTTGTCTTCAACGGCGATGATAGCCTGCTTGAATCCGAGATATTTAATCATCGTCATAACGCCCTTGATGACGTTGTCGGAGTTTTCGATGCATTCGCGGTAGTCAACCGTAATGTAGGGCTCACACTCGGCAGCGTTGATAATCAGGGTGTCTATGTTTTCGTTGGGCATAAGTGCGAGCTTGACGTGCGTGGGGAAGCCTGCACCGCCCAGGCCGACAAGTCCCGATTCGCGTACAGCCTTTGTGAGGTCTGCGGCTGTTTCGATTTTTGGCGGTGTAAAACCGTCAAAAAGGGTCATTTCACCGTCGGATTCGATTGTTACAGCCTTTGAGATTGAGCCGTTTGCGAGTTTGACTTCACCTATTGCAGTTACCTTGCCCGATACGGATGAGTGTATCGGTGTGCTGACAAATTTGTCGGTGTCTGCAATAATCTGACCTACCTTCACCTCGTCGCCGACTTTGACAAGAGGTTCACACGGTGCGCCGATATGCTGCTGCATTGGGAGCACTACCTTTTCGGGCGGAGGCATACGGACTATTTTGCAGTCCTGCGTGTTCTTGCTGTGAGAAACGCTTACACCGCCTCTGCCTTTTACTACGGCAGATAGTATGCCGCTTGCGGAGTATCCTTTCATTTTTTCATCTCCTGTTAAAAATTGTTCACTTTGTGGATTTTGTGGTTGGAACAAAATACTTGCTTTGTTTTATTAATAGCGGGCTTACGGCTCTGAAAACCAGGCCCGTTACTATACCTGTACATACGCCGAAAATCAGAAGGGCAGGGGCGTAACCTGCGATTGTTACCGTGTCGGTTATAATTGCGGCGGCTATAAGCTGACCGAAGTTGTGTGCCAACGCACAGCAGACACCTGAGCCTATAAGGCCGAGGGGATTTTTTTTGATTACTCTGAACAGCAGGCACATCGCGGCAAGGCTTATAAGTCCGCCGCAAAGGCTCATGAGGAAGGCTGTCAAACCGCGTGTTATTCCTGCAAAGCCTGCTTTGATGATTACTATAAACAGCGCATCGGACAACCTGAGCGTTGAGGCTGCAAACATCGTCACAATGTTGGAGAGACCGGGTTTTGCACCGGGGGGCAGAAACGGAAACGCAGGCAGAAGTGACTCGAGCCACGCGAGCGCAAGTGCCTGAGCGCCGAGTATGCCTGCAAGCGCAATTCTGCGCGTGGCGTTTCTTTTATCAGTAGACGAGGGCATCGATTTCACTCTCCTCCCCGTTTTCTATTGTTATAACAACTCCTGCCGGCAAGCAGGCTGCCGTGTCACCGCGGTGGGTGAGCTTGCCCGTTGCAACACACAGCTTGTCGGGACATTCGGCGTTTTTGAACGAAATGCAACCTCTTTCGATGAATAAGATTGCTTCGGGTGAGCAGGGGAGGGCGAGCTCGTAGCTTTCCTCGACCTTTTCAAGCTCAATGCTTTGGTAAATTTCGCCGTCAACGTATATTACTGCGGTTGCGCCTGCCGTTGTGTACTTTGTGTAAAGGCTGAAGCCGAGAGCGCCGATAATTAAAACGGCAATCAGTATAATATCGATAGGTCTGATGAGCTTTTTCATTTCAGTTCACCAAGCCTGTATTCATCGTTTGTTACGGTTAATATTTTGCTTTCTGATTCGCCGTAGGTTGTAATGATTTCTTTGTCTTCCGTAATGAAAACTGCCTCGGCGTTATATTTTTCAAGAAGCGGAATGCTCTTTTCAATACCGAGCACAAAGCAGGCTGTCGAAAGCGCATCGCTCACATATCCGTACTGTGTTACAACCGTAACGCTCAGCAATCCGCTGTCGGCAGGGTTGCCTGTTCCGGGGTCGAAAATAT
>JAFOBC010000191.1 GCA_017382015.1 Clostridia bacterium | reverse complement strand
CTCTGAAATCTCTTAAGACAGTATTTGAATACTTACCGAGAGCTTACGAAAACGGACAGACAGATGTAGAAGCAAGAGAAAAGATGGCTAACGCTGCTACAATGGCAGGTATGGCATTTGCAAACGCATTCCTCGGCATCTGCCACTCAATGGCTCATAAGCTCGGTGCATTCCACCATCTTCCCCACGGCGTTGCAAACGCACTTATGATTGAAGAAGTTCTCCGCTTCAATGCTTCCGAAGCACCCGCAAAGATGGGTACATTCTCACAGTATGACCATCCCCACACTCTTGCACGCTATGCAGAAATCGCTGATTATCTCGGTCTCGGCGGCAAGAACAACAACGAAAAGCTCGAAAACCTCATCAAGGCAATCAACGACCTCAAGAAGACTGTTGGTATCAAAGAAACAATCAAGGATTACGGCGTTGACGAAAAAGACTTCCTTGACCGTCTTGACGATATGGTTGAGCAGGCTTTCGATGACCAGTGCACAGGCGCTAACCCCAGATATCCCCTTATGAGCGAACTCAAGCAGATGTATCTCAATGCTTACTACGGCAAGCACTTTGTTGAAAAGGCTATGCCCACAGCAGATGACATCAAGGTTTTCGCAGATGACAAAGTAAAGTCAGCATACCGCAAAGGTAAGAAGGCATAATTGAGAAGGAGGATACAAAAATGAAACTTGACAGAGTAATAGCAGTTAGAAACAATAAGACAATTTACCGTGACGGCGACGTTTGCGTTAAGGTTTTCAATGACGATTATTCAAAGGCTGACGTTCTCAATGAGGCACTCAACCAGGCAAGAATTGAAGAAACAGGTCTTAATATCCCCAAGGTTCTCGAAGTAACAATGATTGACGGCAAATGGGCAATCGTTTCCGAATATATCAAGGGCAAAACTCTTGCACAGCTTATGGCAGAGGATGAAGACAAGAAGAGCGAATATCTTGAACTCCTTGTTGACCTTCAGCTTGAAGTTCAGTCAAAAACCTGCCCTCTTCTCAACAAGCTCAAGGATAAGATGAACAGAAAAATCGGTCAGTCTGACCTTGAAGCAACAACAAAGTATGACCTTCACACCCGTCTTGAAGGTATGCCCAAGCACAACAAAGTCTGCCACGGCGACTTTAATCCCTCAAACATCATCATCGCAGAAGACGGCACAGCATATATCCTTGACTGGTCACACGCAACCCAGGGCAACGCATCAGCCGATGCCGCAAGAACTTATCTTCTCTTCTGGCTCAGCGGTGACATCAACGGTGCAAAGGAATACCTTGAACTCTTCTGCAAGAAGAGCAACACTGCTATGCAGTATGTTCAGAAGTGGATGCCCATCGTTGCAGCTTCACAGTCGGTTAAGGGCAACGAAAAAGAGAGAGAATTCCTTCTCTCATGGGCAAACGTTGTAGATTACGAATAATAAAGCAAGGGAGATAAATACAATGAAAATCACAGTTTGTATCGGTTCATCATGCCATATCAAAGGTTCAAGACAGGTTGTTGAACAGCTTCAGTATCTCATCAGCGAAAATAAGCTCGGCGATAAGGTTGAGCTCGGAGGCACTTTCTGCATGGGTAAATGCCAGCAGGGTGTATGCGTTACCGTTGACGATAATTTCTTCTCGGTAACTCCCGAAACAGTAGACGAATTCTTCTCAAAAGAAGTTATTGCGAAGGTGTAAAATATGGTGATTGTTCAGGTTTGCGTCGGCAGTTCATGCCACCTGAAGGGTTCACCCGAAATTGTTGAGCTCCTTCAGAAAGCCGTTGAAGAACATCATCTTGAAGACGAAGTTACACTTGCCGGAAGCTTTTGCATCGGCAAGTGTAATCGCGTTGGTGTAACCATTCAGGTCAATGATGATATTCACGTCGGCATAACAAAAGAGAATTTCAAAGAATTTTTCAACGAAAATATTTTGTCAGCAGTTGAAGGGAAGTAATATTTTATGAATTGCCTTACTCTTAAAAAATCAAACTGCAAAAACTGTTATAAATGTATCCGTCATTGCCCGGTCAAAGCTATCCGCTTTTCGGGCAATCAGGCGCATATTATAGGTAACGAGTGCATTCTCTGCGGTCAGTGCTTTGTTGTGTGTCCGCAGAATGCAAAGGAAATTGTGAATGAGGTTGAAAAAGCAAAGGTGCTTATCCAGAGCGGTGACCCCGTTGTTGTGAGCCTTGCTCCTTCGTTCATTGCTAACTATGACGGTGCGGGTATCAATTCGATGCGTTCGGCACTTCAGAAGCTTGGCTTTTTTGATGTTGAAGAAACCGCAATCGGTGCAACCATCGTCAAAAACGAATATGAAAGAATACTGGCAGAGGAAGAAAGAGATGTTATCATTTCATCCTGCTGTCATTCAATAAATCTGCTTATTCAGAAGCATTATCCCGCAGCTCTCGGCTATCTTGCAGACGTTATGTCACCTATGCAGGCACACTGTCAGGATATCAAGAATCGCATTCCCAACGCAAAAACCGTTT
>JAFOBC010000190.1 GCA_017382015.1 Clostridia bacterium | reverse complement strand
CGAGCCGGTATTAAAGAAACAGAAGCTCTTGTGTCAAACGTTATTGAGTCTGATAAGATTATTATGGATAGTAGTATATATGCCGCTATGGAGTGTATGATTGGTACCGGTCCGTGTGCTCTGGTTATCAGCGGTATCGATTCAATGGTTGCTGCAAGAAACGAAAAGGGTAAAATGTTCAAAGCCGGTGGATGGGGCTACCTTCTTGGCGATGAAGGCAGCGGCTATGCAATAGCTATGGATGCTATAAAATATTCTATCCGCGCTTCTGAAGGCAGTGAAAAGCCTTCAAAGCTTCTTAATGAGATGCTTGAGTTTTTTGATGTATACAGTCCGTCTGAGTTGAGAGAAAAATTCTATGATCCTGTTACAGAAAGATCCAAGATATCTGCTTTTGCAGGACGAGTATTCTCTTGTGCATCGGCAGGTGACAGCGTAGCGATTGAAATTATTGCAAACCATGCTCGTATGCTTGCCGGCACAACTGCAAGTCTTATAAAAGCTTTTCCGTCAGATACAGCAATTGGACTTTGGGGCGGTGTTTTTGTTTACAACAGACGATTCAGAGAAGAGTTTTCTGCCGCAATGTATTCTCACAGTCCTGATTACAAAATTGAGCTGCTCAATTATCCTGCTGAGTGTGGTGCTCTGTTTGCTGCGTATAAGATGGATTCAATTGAAATTGGCGATGAGCTTATGAAAAATATCGATTTGTATAGGGGCGTCAGAGTATGAATAAAGCTGCCGCTTATGTTGAGAATGTTCGAAACATAATAGATGAAGTTTTACTTACTCAGCTTGATTCTATCGAATCTGCATCCCGTGAGCTTTCGCTGGCATTACAACAGGGTAGGCGTATATTTCTCTTTGGAACAGGACATTCACATATGCTGGCTGAAGAAATGTTTTTCAGAGCCGGTGGATTGGTGAAAGTTCAACCTATATTTGAAGAATCGCTTATGCTTCATACATCTGCTTCAAAAAGTGCTGAGCTTCAACAGCTTTCAGGATATGCCAACATTATTTTTGACCATTATTCAATGAAAAAAGGCGATGTGCTTATCGTTTTTTCTTATTCGGGTCAGAGTGGCGTTTGTATTGATATGGCCAAGCTTGCAAATGAAAAGGGTCTTATTCTGATTGCGATAACAAATGCCAAAAAAGCCAGATTAGGAGCGTCTTATCATTCAAGCGGCAAAAACCTCTATGAATATGCTGATATAATCATCGAAAATGTAGGCAGTGTTTCAGATGCAAGTATTAAAATCGATGGTGTAAATGTTCCGGTTGCCCCGACATCAACGGTTATTGGTTCGATGATTGTTAATGCAGTTGTTACACGAACCGCGGAAATGTTGGCACAAAAGGGTATTGTGCCGGAAGTGTTTGCAGGCGGTGATGGTGAAATAAACAGCGAAATTGATAATAAATACATCAGTAAATATATTGACGAAATTAAGTTTTTATGATACTTTTTACTAAGGCTGTCTTTTGGCAGCCTTATGCTTTTTTAATTTTGGCCACAAGGGGAATTTAAATGTCTGAAAAAACTCAGGGTCTCGGAAAAATATATTGGCTCAGTTGGTTGCTGTATACTTGTGCATATGTAGGTCGCTATAATTTTTCGGCTGCCGTTGCCGGTATTGTGGCAGACGGACTTTTTACTAAAAGTGAAATGGGTCTTGTCGGTACTGTGTTTTTCGTGATATACGGTAGCGGTCAGCTTGTTAACGGATTTTTAGGTGACAGATTTTCGCCTTTTAAGATGATATTTGTAGGCTCTTTTGTGTCTGCGATTGCTAATTTTCTGATGAGCTTTGCAACGTCATTACCTATGATGATAATAATCTGGGGCGCAAACGGTTTTGCTCAATCAATGCTGTGGTCTCCGATCATCTTTCTTGTTTCAAACAGCTTTGAGGGAACAAGATTAAAAAAAGCGCAAGCTAATCTCCCGGCAACATTGCCGATAGGCAGTATGACTGCATATCTGCTTTCGATGCTTCTTATGAAGTATTTGTCCTGGAAATATATTTTTATTGCAGCATCTTTGATTTTGTTTGTAATTTCAATTATATGGGGGGCTTACAGCGTATCAATCGGTGAAGAAGGAAGAAAGATTGATAAAGCTGTAAAAGTTAAAGAGAACGGCAAAAAGACTTCTCTTGGCAGATTGCTGGTAACATCGGGTGTCCTTATGATGTTTTTACCTGTAATGCTTCATTCAATGCTCAAGGATGGCGTTATGACTTGGGTTCCGACAATGGTCACCGAACTTTTTGACGTGTTGCCTTCGTTTTCTGTAATGCCTTCTCTGGTGCTTCCGATTATTAACTTCCTTGGT
>JAFOBC010000189.1 GCA_017382015.1 Clostridia bacterium | reverse complement strand
TTTGAGTGCCTAGCCAACGTTTTCAAGATTACCTACGCATCTTGTTTGTCTGTACATATAGTACGGAACATAGCCGGCAGCAGAAAGTGCCTCATTTGCATAATCAATCATTTTATCCGCGCTGTTATCCTGTGCGAGAGATACATTGTCTTTTGCAACAAGATTACTGGAGCGCTTGAGCGCTAAAGAATGAACGGTAATGTTTTCCGGTTTTAAAGATATTGCTGTATCTATGGATGACTTAAATCCTTCAACAGTATCTGAAGGTAAGCCTGCAATTAAATCCATATTTATGCTGTTAAAATCAAACTGTCTCGCGCAATTATAAGCTTCAATTGCATCTTGTGCAGTATGTTTTCTGCCTATTTCTTCAAGTACAGAATTATCAAACGTCTGAGGGTTTATGCTGATTCTGTCAACTCCGAGTTCAGATAAAACGCTTAACTTTTCAAATGTAGTTACATCAGCTCTGCCTGCTTCGAAGGTGAACTCACGGCAGGGCGACATTTCAAAGTTGTCTTTTACTGCGTTAATAAGTTTAACAGTTTGCTCAGCAGATAAAATACCTGGTGTGCCGCCGCCGACATAGACGCTTTCAAGAATCAACGCGTTATCCTTTGCGATTTTCCCGGTGATTTCAAGCTCTTCAATGAGTTTATCAAGGTATTCGGGAAAAAGTTTTTTTGCGTTAGCGCTTGTTATTGAATGAGAAACAAACGAGCAATAGCTGCAACGACTGGGACAAAACGGAATTGATATATATAAGCTGAATGATTTCGGCGTGTTTTTATCAATTATCGGTTTTTGAACATTACATACAGTTGAGGCAAGCTTAGTCTTTTGCTCACTGACAAGCAATTTGTGTATAAAATATGCTCTTGCACCGTCTTGGCCGTATTGGTCAATCAGCTTACTCATAAGCTTTGATGGACGAACACCTGTGAGCAAGCCCCACTTAGGAGTGTAACCGGTTACTTTCTGCAGACATTCATAAACACAAAGAGCGAGCACATACTCGGCTGCTTCATCTGAATACTCGTCAATAGTCAGCTCAGATTCGTGGCAGCTCTCCCCTACCTTGATGCGAGCTTTCAACACAATCGCATCCTCAGAAGAGATCATTTCGGTATACAGGAAATCATCTGTTGTTTCTTTATACTCGTAAGAGAGTTTTATATCAGCATTCGGAAAAAACAAGCGACAAAGATTTTCAGTTTCAAAATGAAACTTATGGTCCAATATAAAAACAATCATCAAAGTTTCCTCATATATCTGTTTTTTACCTTTTCTTCACCGATTGTTGTAGCGCGGTTATGTCCGGGATAAACTACCATCTCTGGATCAAACGTAGATAAAAGCTTGATTGAATCAAACATATCATCAGGATTGCTTCCGAGAAAATCAACTCTACCCACAGTTCTGCAAAAGAGTGTATCACCACTGAACATATAGTTGTTTTCGTAGTCTACATAGCAAACCGAACCTCTTGAATGACCGGGCGTATGTACTACAGTAAGTTTGATTTTATCTGACAGAACAATTTCATCGCCGTTGCTGAGAATCATATCCGCTTGAAGCTCCGGCAGGTATCCGCTGTAGCTGCCTACAAGGTTGTAGTCATTGTTGTTAAGGCATATTTCATCAGCTTCGTGGATACAAAGTTTAGCATCAGGATAAAGCGATTTAAGTGATTCACTACCGTAGATGTGGTCAAAATGCCCGTGAGTCAAAAGTATATACTTAAGGTCATAACCCAGAAGAATATCGTTAAGTTCGTCGCTTGCAACACCGGGATCAACAACAGCTGCTGCATTTTCTTTTTCATCAGTAAGTATGTAACAGTTTGCCTGATAGTCACCAAGCGCTATTACTTGAATTTTCATTTTATTTCCTCCATAAATCCGTATCAAGGATTATAGTGACAGGGCCGTCATTAAGCAATGATACTTTCATATCAGCGCCAAAAACTCCGTTTTCAACCCTTTTAATTCCGTTGGCACGAAGTAATTCTGAAAACTCAAGATAAAGATTGTTGGCAATTTCCGGAGGTGCCGAAGGTGTAAACGAAGGGCGGTTACCTTTTTTACAGTCGGCACACAAGGTGAACTGAGACACAACCAGTGCCTCTCCGGCTACATCAAGCAGAGAAAGATTCATCTTTTCGTTTTCGTCTTCAAAAATTCTGAGTTTTGCTACCTTTGAAGCAAGAACCTCTGCATCAGATGAGGTGTCTCCCTGGACTACACCAAGAAGAATAAGAAAACCCTTATCAATGCTTCCTTTAATTTCGCCGTCAACTGATACACTTGCGTGTGAAACGCGCTGAATAACAGCCTTCATTTTATCACTTTCTTTCTACCGTAAGAACACCGTCAATCTTTTCAATCTTTGAAATTACACTTCTGAGATGTTCAATACCGTCAACAAAAATTGTACACGTCATTATGAAAGTTCCGTCTTTGAGAGAACGAGAACTGATATTTGTAATCAGCACGCGAATATTGCTGAGCATAACAGAAATATCTGCAAGAATACCTATTCTGTCAAAACCGGTAATCAGCAGATTGGCGTTATATTCCTCTTTAACGCCTTTATCCCAATATGCTCTAAGCCAGCGATAAGGTTCGCTGCAAGTTTCAATATCTGTAGGTACGTTACTGCAATTTCTTGAGTGAATTGACACACCGTGGCCTCTCGTTATGAATCCGATGATTTCGTCACCGGGCAGAGGATTGCAGCAATGAGCAAATTTAACGAGACAATTATCAATGCCCTCAACTACTACACCTTCACTGCTCTTGACTCTCTTTTGAAGGTTCTCAATCGGCGGTTTAATTTGTTGGGTTGATACCATCTTGGAGTAATCTTCCTTGATTCTGGGCATAATTTTGCTAAGAATAATGCCGCCGTATCCGATTGCTGCATAGAAATCGTCTATAGTGTTACAGCGCTGTCTTTCAGCAATTTTAAGAAGAAAAGTCTCCATTTCTTCATCAGGCAAACGAATTAATGCGCGTTTGAACTCACGCTCAACCTGTGCTTTGCCTTCTTCAATATTTTCTTCTCGTCTTTCTTTCTTAAACCAAGAACGAATTTTGCTTCTGGCTTCGCTTGTTGTAACTATGGTAAGCCAATCGCGGCTTGGGCCTTTGCCGGGCTGTGATGTAGTAATAACATCGACAATTTCGCCGGTTTTCACTTTGTAGTCGATAGACACCATTCGTCCGTCAACTTTTGCGCCTACCATTCGGTTGCCGACTGCCGAATGAATTGCATAAGCAAAGTCAATGACTGTTGCACCCATAGGCAGATTGATAACGTCGCCTTTTGGTGTAAAGACATAAACATCATCAGGCACAAGATCACTTTTTATCGTGCTGACAATTTCATCAACGCCCGCCGCATCATCTTGGTTTTCAAGAAGATGTCTGACCCATGCAAGACGTTCGTCAAACGATTTATTGCCTCCTGACATATTCAGCTTATACTTCCAGTGAGCCGCAATACCGTACTCAGCAGTATGGTGCATCTCCCATGTACGTATCTGCACCTCGAAAGGTATGCCTTCCTTGCTGATTACTGTCGTGTGAAGAGACTGATACATATTAGGCTTGGGAGTTGAAATATAATCTTTGAATCTGCCGGGAAGCGGCGTGAACATATCGTGTACAATGCCGAGGCAGTTATAGCAATCAATGACAGAATCGACAATTATTCGCACAGCGTAAATATCGTAAATTTCATCGAAAGTTTTGTTTTGCATATACATTTTTCTGTATATGCCGTGAACACTTTTGATTCTGCCATCAACCTTCGCGTTGATGCCGATATCTGCAATTCTCTCAACAATCCTTTGCTTGACATCCTGAAGAAATTCATTTCTTTCAGTCAGCTGTGCGGTCAGATTATCTTCAATCTCTTTATAGCCAACGCTGTCAAGATAACTGATTGATAAATCCTCAAGCTCAATCTTGACAGGGCGTATACCGAGTCGATGGGCTATCGGAGCATAAATCTCGAGCGTTTCTTTTGCAATATCCCTGCGCTTTTGCTCCTTCATAAACTGAAGTGTGCGCATATTGTGGAGCCTGTCGGCAAGTTTTATGATGATAACTCTTATGTCGTGAGACATAGCTATCAGCATTTTGCGGATATTTTCTGCTTGTTGTTCCTCTTTGTTCGATAAAGATACTTTACCAAGTTTTGTTACTCCGTCAACAAGAATAGCGATTTCTTCGCCGAATTGTTTGATAATATCCTCTTTGGTGTAATCAGTATCTTCAACAACGTCATGAAGCAAAGCTGCTGCAAGAGAGGCAGCATCCATACCCATCTGAGCAAGTATTATTGCAACTGAAAGCGGATGAATAATGTAAGGTTGACCGGATTTGCGAAGCTGACCGTTATGTGCCTCATCAGCAAGTTTATAAGCTCTGTCAACCAAATCTTTTTGTTCGTCATTGAAGTTATCTGAAATAAGGGACTGAAGCTCGGAATAAAGCTCAATTACCTCATCGTAATCATTACTTTTACACATAACGGACACCTCCTTAAATTAATCTGGAAAGCAACTCGGATGAATTCAAATCAACTTTAACTGAGTTTTCAGGTAAAGTCAGCGCACCATCAGGTTGGCGAATTAATACACCTAATTCGAGCATTGCTTCAATTGAAACAGCAACCTTGCAGATGTTTGCACCATTGTCAGAAATTCTGTAACAGATTGTTTCATAATCATAGCACCATGTGCGAGCTTGCTTAATGAATTTAAAAATCTTGAGCATAAAATCACGATCCGGATAAGCGGTTATTTTTTCATCGGACGTCAGTTTTTCGCCGCGCATAATCTTTTCGAATATATCAAGTCCGTAAAGAACTGAATCATCGTCAATACCGTGACCGCGTATAGCTCTGACCTGAACGCCCGGACGAACCTCACCAAGGTACTCGTTCTTTTCAACGGTAACGGCGATATCGATAACATCGCCCTTCTTAAACTCAAATGCATCGGGAGAAACACCGAACTTCATTGCAGAAATGCGGGAATTCCCCTTTGACATAATCAATCTGATGTGTCTGCCTTCGCTTACAGCCTGAATTGCGTCGATGTGCATACCATACAGACCAAACACAGGTACAGGATTACCTGCTCCGAACGGTTCGAGAGTTGAAAGCGCATCAAGAAGCTCGGTATTAACAGCAACAGGATTAAGTTTACAGTCAATATTGAGAACGGGATGTTTCACCTCATCCAAAGATGCGGCATATTCATTTATCTTTTTGCGAAAAGCAGGAATATTTTCAGCATTTATACCGATGCCTGCAGCCAGTGTGTGACCGCCGAAATGATCAAGAACATCAGCACACGCTTTGATTGCATCATAGAGAGAGAAGCCGTCAAAGCTTCTGCCTGAGCCTCTGCAAACACCTGCGTCGTCGGATATGACAATTGTCGGCTTGCCAAAAATATCAACAAGTTTTGCTGCTACTATACCAATAATTCCGTGTGGCCAATTTTTGCCGTCGATAACAAGAACTCTGTCATATTTGAGCAGAGGATTTTCAGTTAAAATCTTTTTGATTTCAGCAAGAATCTCAAGCTCTATTTTATGTCTGCCAACGTTAGCTTCGTCAATATCAGCTGCAATATCGCGGCATACGGAAATATCATCGCAAAGAAGCAGATTGAAAGCCCTTGTCGGGCTACCCATCCTGCCTGCGGCATTGATTCGCGGAACAAGAGTATAAGCTAAAGAGGATGCACTAATATATTTGGAGGCTTGACCCGCTGCTTCACGCAGAGCGATTGTACCAGGTCTGTCAGATGAATTAATCATCTCTACACCTTTTCGAACAATAT
This sequence comes from Clostridia bacterium, assembly GCA_017382015.1. GTDB lineage: Bacteria > Bacillota > Clostridia > Oscillospirales > Acutalibacteraceae > UBA8612. The sequence goes on along the minus strand of JAFOBC010000189.1, from coordinate 6,755 downwards.
GCCTGTTTTCGTCAATTAACGGCATTACGTCACCGACAGTACCGAGAGCGATTATATCAGCATACATATCGAGAACAAAATCACTGTCCCCTTCTTCGAGAGCGCAAATAAGCTTATATACTACTCCAACACCTGCATATGATTTAAACCTGCAGTTGCAATCATTGCGGTACGGATCTACAACAGCTTCGCAAACAGGCAAAACATCACCACAAATATGATGATCGGTTATTACCATCTTTATGCCTTTTTCAGCAGCATACTCAGCTTCTTCAACGCAGCTTATTCCACAGTCTACGGTTATGATTAACTTTACGTTCTGCTCAACGAAATAATCAATAGCATCTTTTTTCAGTCCGTAACCTTCACTTCTGTCCGGAATTCTGCAAATTATATCAGCACCAAGCTGATCAAGGTATGAATACAGGAGCGCGGACGCAGTTATACCGTCAGCATCGTAGTCGCCGCAAATTGCAATACGTTCAAATCTGTCAACAGCATAATTTATTGCATCAACAGCTTTTTTCATATCAGGAAACTCCCATGGCGAAGCAAACTGTGCCTCGTCATAGAAAAAAGCCCTGATTTTTTCATCAGTATCAATTCCCCTTGAAGAAGCTATAAGCGCTGCGAGAGCAAAAAGAGTATGCTTTTCAGCCAGCGACGCTGCAAGAACTTTATCAACTTTGTTTACCTGCCACTTTTTACGGCTCAACGATCTCACCTCCTAAAATATTCAATTATTATAACATCATCTGACATATATTGCAACAAAAAAATAAAGCTTTGACTCAAAATCAAAGCTTTATTTTCTATACTCAGTTATCGGCAATATCGAGCCGACATCTATAAGACTGCCCGTTGACAAGCTGAGAGGATATACTCCCCTTTCAATCAAAAAAGATTCAATTTTTTGGTAATCGTAATGTGTCTTTAAGTTACCGAAAAAAGCAATTGTGTCCGGAGCTATTTTACCGCAACAGCCTCCAATAAATCCATAATCAAAACCCTTTAGCAGCACAGAACCTTTACTGACTAAAAGCACATCAAATCCCGCAACAGTGCAAGCTTTGAAAACAGACGCATCATCCGTTATTAACGAATTATCATTGACCGGACATATCGAACATTTTGAGTAACCCTGTTTTACCTCAATAATCTCGTCAACGTAATTCACAAAGTAGTCTTCACTTTGTTTGCCGCAAATAAGTCTTTTATCAAACATAGCGGCATTCAGTATCGAATCCAAGGGATATTCTTTTTGCAGATCAATTAAGTCGCCTTCACAGAGAAAGCCGAGATTATCAAGCATTGATTTCAATGATGCTTGCGATTTATCCAGTAAATATCGTTTGCCGCCAAGATGAGAAAAAAGCATATCGGCGTGATAACTGACCTGTGGCATTATATCAGTACAAGCCGAAGTGGGAAGCGGAATAATACCAATACGTTCCAACTCAGCAATCAGTTTAGGATATTCACCCGATACAACGGCATGACAAACATTGTTTTGAGGCAGATTTGCAACTGAAACAGGTTTGATATTTGTCATTTTACAGCTGCCTCAAATGCTTCTCTGATATTCCGCACTCCGATGATCTCAGTATCTCCCGAGATATTCAGCGAGAGATTTTTAAGGTTGTGATGAGGAATAATGCAACGTGAAAAACCAAGCCTTACCGCCTCTCGTACGCGCTGTTCGCAGTTGCTCACTCCTCGAATCTCTCCGGCGAGACCAATTTCACCAAAAGCCAACGTATCGTCGCTGACAACGACGTCTTTAAGGCTTGAAACAAGCGCCATCGCAACAGAAAGGTCGCTTGCAGGTTCATCCAGCTTCAGACCGCCAACAACGTTAATATAGGTATCAGTTGTACCGAAAAAGTAACCCGCACGCTTTTCGAGAACAGCAAGAAGCATAGAAACGCGGTTATAATCAAAGCCGGTCGACATTCTGCGAGGGTTGCCGAAACCTGTAGGCGTAACAAGCGCCTGAACCTCTGCCATAATGGGTCGAGAGCCTTCCATAACGCAAGCTATACATGAACCGGGGGTGTTTTTCGGCTTACCTGAAATAAGCATAAGTGACGGGTTTTCAACTTCTTCAAGCCCTTTGTCACGCATTTCAAACACGCCGATTTCATTTGTAGAGCCGTATCGGTTTTTAACAGCACGCAGAATTCTGTATGAAAAATTACGATTTCCCTCAAAGTACAAAACAGCATCAACTATATGCTCAAGCACTTTAGGGCCAGCGATATTTCCGTCTTTATTGACGTGACCGACAAGGATTATAGGTATCCCCAGAGATTTTGCTGTTCTCATAAACACGGAAGCTGATTCTCTGACCTGAGTAACGCTGCCGGGCGATGATGATACATCCGAATAATCCATTGTTTGTATTGAGTCTACAATTACAATGTCAGGTTTTTGAGTTCTTATGTATTCGACAATTGAAATGACATCTATTTCACACATAACTGAAAGTGAGGTATTGTTTACCCCAAGCCTCTCGGCTCTGAGTTTTATCTGATGAGCTGATTCTTCACCCGAAATATACAGAATGTTTAATTTCTTGTCGAGATATTGGCAAATCTGCAGAAGAATTGTTGATTTACCGATACCCGGATCGCCACTTAAAAGCACAAGCGAGCCTTTGACAATACCGCCGCCAAGAACTCTGTCCAGCTCATTTAACCCTGTTTTGTATCGGACTCCGATATCGCTTTGAATGTCTTCCAGCTTATGTGAAACAGCAGGCTTAATTGATGCAGAGCGTGAAGATACCGATTGTGTCAATGTTTCTTCGTTCATAGTGTTCCATTCACCGCAACCCGGACAGCAACCGTACCATTTGGCAGATTCATATCCACAGGATGAGCAAATATATAGCGACTTAGCTTTTGCCATTTTCGTCCTCCAAAAAACTTATAATTCCACACATGATTGAGAGTGCAATTTTCTTTTGATATTCTTCAGTATTCAGTAACTCAGCTTCTTCAGGATTGGACATAAATCCGCATTCTACCATAACAGATGTATTAGTACAATTATACAACAAGTATATATTCGATCCAACTTCTTTAATTTCTCTTTCATTATCAGGTTGCAACATTCTCACAAAAGAAGACTGAATATTCTGCGCCAAAAATTTGCTTTTATACGATTTTGATGAATAAAACACCTGAGTGCCACGGTATTTTGCCTGTGAATAATGATTCTGATGTATACTGACAAAAAGCGCTTGCGGATACGCATGAGCGATTGAGAGTCTGGTTTTTATATCTGATATTTTGCGTTGACGAATTGTTGGTAACGAATTGTCACCGATCTGTTCATCATCGGTACGGGTTAACAGAACTTTATATCCTGACAGCTCTAACATAGTCGCAAGCTTATTTGCAACAGAAAGATTGATGCTTTTCTCAAGTAAACCGTCAGCTGAGGAAGTACCTCCATCTTCTCCCCCGTGCCCTGCATCGATTATTACTGTCGGCAGATCACCGGAAGTAAAATCTGACGCAACATTAATAATAGATGAGTTAATAAATAAGAACAATATAACTGACAAGATAACCAGCAAACCTAAAAATGCGGCAATAATTCTGCTCATAACAGCACCCCTAAGAATGTTATGCTGTCAGTTTATTAATTATTTCAGTTCCAGAAATGTTCAGCGTGCCCCTCGCTTAATTTGTAAGCAACTTTGTTTAACGAGTAACACATAATTACACCTATCCAGAATCCAAGACTGTTCATCAGCATATCGTCAAATTCACAATAGCCATTCTGAAAAAAGAACTGTGAAAACTCAAGAAGCGAAAACATCACAAGAGGAAACACAAGCAAAAAAATAAATTTGAAGCATCCTCTTTTTTCGGAAACCAATGAGTAAAGAATGTATCCTAACGGAGTGAAATAAAACAGGTTTCCGAAAAACATCATAAACACTTCGTAAGGAATTTCCTTGACCTGCTCTAAATACTCATTAATTGTCGAAAAGGGTATAATTCTGAAGGGATAATCCCCTGTTTTTAATCGCAAGAGAACAAAAGAATATAAAAGCAAAAATGAATAAAAAATTAAAAACGCAAGGGAACTTAACTTAAAATATCCGCGATATTCCACTGATGAATCGGTTTTTGACTTCAATCTTCTTAACGAAACAAATACTGAACTGCCAAACCATATGGTACCTGCTATAAGTAATTTATCAAAGTAAAAAAATTCAATCCATTCAAAAACAAAATCTGCTTCAATCTGCAGACTCAGTTCTTTTACAATAACGTATAAGAGCAATGAAACGTTATAATGAACCATTGATAAGCCCAGACACACTTCAGAACAATAAAATTTCAAGCACAATGCAGAAATCGCGACAGATCCGAACAAAGCAATACTTATCGGCAATAAAATTTTTCCGGTCATTCCAAAACAAGGAATACTAATGATAATAAACAGAAAAGCGATTACTATTGATTGGACGACCGTACGTTTATCTGCGAGAACAGCTTTCATATTTTGTTCTTTCTGCTATCCAGGAAGCTTTGTAATATCTCTACGGCAGCGGCGGCGTCAACTACGTCTTTGTGCTTTTTTTCGCGCCTACCGTTCATCTGAAGCTGACGATGAGCTATAACACTCGTAAGTCGTTCATCCCAAAGTTGAGTTTTTATCCCCGAGACTTTTTCAAGTTCTTGGGCAAATTCGGTACAAGCTTGTGCTCTGAACCCAAGTGTGCCGTCCATATTTTTGGGCAGTCCGACCACAATAAGTTCAGGATTTTTTTCTGTAATTACATCGCAGATTTTATCAATAAGCTTTGGCATATAACTTTCTTTGATTACACAAACCGGGGATGAAAGAAATTCCGTTTTATCGCAAGCAGCAATACCGGTTCTTGCATCACCGTAATCAATACCTAAAATTATCATGTTATAAACTACGGTCGATGATAGCTATATTAATGCTGTCACCGACCGTATCCTTTCAAAATATCATTATTAAAGCTGAAATAAAGCAGTTACTACTATTCACAACACCATTAAGATGCGCTGCAGGAATTGCAGGTTTCCGGCATATTCTTGAGAGAATACCAACCGGTGCCGGTTGACTGACAATTAGAACTTGCCAATAAACCTGTTGCGCGGCAATACTTCTTTTCGCTGACAATAGTAGACTTTCTGAATTCCATTTCAGGTAAATCGCTATGAATCTGATCCATCACCTTTTTGAACAGTTTACCTGCGGGATTACCGCTGACGTTTGAAACAGTTTTGTTAAGATCATATCCGTACCAGACAGCTGCAACATAATAAGGTGTTCCGCCTACAAACCAACGGTCGTAGTCGTCACTTGTAGTACCTGTTTTAGCCATTGTCTGGAATCCGCTTACCTTATAAGGTCTACCTGTACCGACACTGTCAGTTGTTACAGATTGAAGTAATTCGCACATAATATCAGCAGTATCTTCGCCGATTATCTGTTCGCCGACGTTTTCGGCTTTGTCAAAGTATACTACAGAACCATCGCTGTTTGTTACTTTATAGTAGCAATAAGGTTCGTAATACTTGCCGCCGTTACCAAACGCAGCGTAAGCGGAAGCCATTTCAAGTGTAGTAATGCCATAGCGCATAGCACCAGTTGCAAGAGGTGCGGGAGCAGTATCGAACTCCGGTACGGCAGTAGAAATCTTGAACTTACTCGTAAGATAGTCATAAGACTTGTTAAGACCGAGATTGAAATAAACCAATCTGCCCGGTACAGTATTGAGAGAGCGGGCAAGAGCATTCTGAACCGTTACATTATTACCTGAGCCTTTATCACCGGTATAGTTTTTGGGCCAAAGCTTACCGTTATACGCAAAAGCTTTATCCTGCACAAGTGTTGACCAGGTTACAAGTTTTTCTTCTATTGCCGGTGCATAGGTAGATAACGGTTTTACGGAAGAACCGGGCTGTCTGGGTGAATCTGCAGCACGGTTGAGGCATCTGTTTCCTGACTTCTCACCTGCTTCACCGCAGATTGCTATAACTCTTCCCGAGTAGTCCATAATTGTCGTCGCTGACTGTGCTTTTACCTCTCGGCCGGATTCATTGGGGAAAGTTTGTCTGTTGGCGTAAACAGTATCAAGGGCATTTTGAGCCTCAACATCAAGAGCAGCGTATATCTGAAGGCCGCCATAGTAAATCTTTTGTGTAGCCTGACGTTCCGACATATCATATTCTGACATAAACTCATCTACAAGAGTATCAACAATAAAGTCTACGTAAAAACTCCATACTTCATTTGTCTGGTTATTGTTCTCTTCTTTTTTGTTGGTGCTTCCAACATATTCGGGGCTGTTGGTGAAGACCATTTTATACGCTACAGCTTCATCATACTCTTCTTGAGTTATATAGCCCTCATCAAGCATTGCTTTAAGACACTTATTTACTTGTCTATCGCGGTTTTCTTCAGGATTAACAAGCGGATTAAACGTGTAAGGAGCTTTTGTGATTGAAGCAATACAAGCTGCCTCGGCTATATTTATTTCGGAAACATCCTTACCAAAATACTTCTCACAAGCAGTCTTAACGCCATAACAACCACTTCCGAGGTAAAGCGTATTGAGATACGCTTCAAGAATTTCGTCTTTATCAAAGTTTTTCTCAAGGTTAAGAGCATTGCAGATTTCATGGAACTTTCGTCCGAAATGCGGCTCGCGGTCGCCGGTTATGTTTTTAACCAACTGCTGTGTGATTGAAGAACCGCCG
>JAFOBC010000188.1 GCA_017382015.1 Clostridia bacterium | reverse complement strand
TTTCGGGGATAAATCATGCCAACGTCATAGATATACTTTTCATCCTCAAGGTCTGCGAACCGCTCAACTGCTCGATACACAGTTCATCACGCTCCGGCTGTAACCGTAACAGTGCATGAAGCTGAGTAATTGCCGCTTGTTGCTGTGATGACAGCTGTTCCGACAGCGACCGCTGTGATAACACCGCCGGCAACTGTAGCAACTGCTGAATTGCTTGTACTCCATACAACGTGCTGTCCGCTCGGTGTTGTTGTAGCTGTGATTGTCGCAGTGTTATCCTTGACAATTTCTTCACTGCTGCTTGAGAGTGAGATAGCTGTTGTTGTCGCCTTCGCGAGTGATGCAAGGTTGTCCGGTGTGACTACCTGATCGAAGAACTTTGATACGTCTGCAAGACCGTCGCGTTCGTCGATCACAATTGCCTTCGCATGCCCCTTGATGCTTCCGGCCTGGAAGTCGTATACTGTCTTGTTGCCAGTAAAGACAACAGACTGATTGTTTGTATCGATGTTGTTTGATTCAGTTGTTGAATCTTCATCAGGAACGTTCGAGAATACGCCCTTTAATCTCCAGACATATCTAAATGAACCATCAGTGAGCTTGATGCGATAACCGATCGCATAGCTCTTTTCAACGCCTTCATCATCTACATATGCACCTGTCTGTGGATCGAGTGACTTGCCTGTTACCTTGGCAAGCTGATCAAGATTCAGAGCAGGAACTGTGAGTGTAACTTCGTCAGAACCTTCTGCCTTGATGACAATTGCACCGACATTATCGTAGAAGTGAGTCTCTGAACTGTTTTCTGTGGTCTTTGCGATCTCAGCTACCGGAGCCAGTGAAGTGATCGCGCCGACAGTGTAACCTGTCGCGTCGTCTTTTGTTACTTCGGCAACAACGAGATGATCGCAACCGCGGAATTCTACTATTTTAGCCATTGTTTGTGACCTCCTTGTATTTTTCTATACCGTAAACCTCAAAGAACGCTCCTGTATGAGTTGGAACATCCACTGAGATATCGTGCGGCTTTCCGTCCGGCACCCAGCCGATTGATTTAAGAAGCTTTCGTGCGGCTTCTGTCTTCTCTTCAACTAACTGTGGGTTAGTCGAATAAAAGTATACCCAGAATCCCCAAACTGCCATGTGAGCTTCATCGTCATAGAATTCGCCCTCAGGAGTCTCGAAATTCCAAAATGTGAAGAAGCTGTCCGGGTAAGCTTCGTCAGTGTCGAGTGATCCCTGAAGGAACACTGGATAACCGAAGGTATTCAGTGCAGTTATTAATTCAGCTTTCATCTCATCACCTTACTAACTATCGAAAGAAATGCTTCTTCCTGTATTTTATGTACTTGATTCTTTACTCTTGAGCCATAAACTGCATTGTACAGTTTTTTATCCGGTTTTACATGCGGCTGTCCGTGAACTTTTGTTCCGTACATCAAGAACAGCGACGGAAGACCACCATCACTCAGGTTGAAACCAACCTGAACCGAAGCGTTTGAACCGAACCATTCGACCTGATTCGGGTGAGTGTCAAGAGATGCTTCAACCTGTCCGGTCTTTTTGTGCGGTGCGATTGCGGCTTTGAGCTGACTGTCTACATATGAAGCTGATGTCTTAAGCGCGTTATCGACAGCTGTTTTCAGCGCGTTTCCGCCGGCTTTATCCAGTTGTGTTTTTAACGTCTCAAACATCGGAAAATCAAGCGTGAGCTTGTTCTTCGTTGCCATATCAGACACCGCCCTTTGTTCGCTGAACCTTAAATTGTACGAAACGATTCTGCATTTCGATGTTTTCCGGCTCGGATATTACTTCATAAATGCGTCCATCGGCAAGCTTCAGACGTGAACCGCTCGTGATGTCTGATCTGTACCATGTTGTTACGATCGCGGTATCAAGAATTGAAACAACTCCGTTCACTGTCGATTCAGTGCCGCCTCTTGACTTCCAGTTCACGAAGATTGTTTCTCCGCTAACCGCATAAGTCTTTGTACGGACACCGTTGTAAGTCGTAACCGTTGGCGAGGAAAAAAGTTCGACTGCAGTTCTGAGCTCATATGTGTCTTTCGGTGTGTACATGCCATCACCTCGACTTCAATGCTAACTGACTAACCCTATCATAGAAATAAGGACTCAGTTTCGCGGCTCCTGACTGGTTGTTCCAGAGATCGTTGACACCTCTTGCGACCACGCCGGCAGATGCCGCAATTACTGAAGCAGTGCATCCGGCGTTCGACATATAGTCAGTGACTTCATCGATATACACTGTAAGTGTAGAGTCGAAAGCAGTTCCTGTGATTCCGAGTGCATTTTTCACGCTCGTCAGCATCGTTGCATCTGCCATGTGATCACCTCTTCTTTATCAGAAGCCGACTTTCGCAATTGCGACTGCACTGCCACCTGAAAGAGTTGCTGAATAGAGTGTCTTGCCGTCAGTGTTCACTGCAGTTCCTGTTGTTGTTACCTTTGTTCCTGCAATGTAGAAGCCGTCATATTCATAGTCAGCAATGAAATAAACGACTGCTGATGTACCGCTTGCAAAGTTGAACTTGCGAACTGGCTCGTTTGCGATGTAGTTTCCAGATGCAGAAGCAACTGTGAATTCGCCAACCGCTGAAGATTCAGCTGCAGCGATTGTTGCGCCTGCGATCTTGAACATTGTGCCGAGGAGAGTGAGAAGGTCTGTTCTTACTACTGGCACGATTCTGTCATTATTAATCATGATGTTTTCCTCCCTGTCCTTCAATTATTAGGTCCCGTCATACGTACCGGTTACGCCGAGAATTGTCACGCCGTCCTTAATGTTGCCGGCTGTGATATTATCATCGATTGCAGCTGTAACTGCTGCAACTGTAACCTTGCGGAGTGTTTTTCCGCTCGTTGCTGTGATCTCCTGCTCTGATGTTGTCGGTGTTACGTCAATATCTTCGTAATCCGGTACAAGAGCAGATGCAACAGCTGTGATGTTGTCAATTGCCTCAGCGTTTGTCACTGCGTCACCGTCTCCACCGAGGAGAACGGCAATTGCATTGAGGACATCGACGATTGTCGATGCCTCTGCAACGTCCGCAGAATCGCCGCCTAAAGCAAGATATAAAGCTTTTAATGATGCGACATTATTCATGCGATCACCTCATTATGCCTTCTTAATGAGCCAGATTCCGTTCGGGTTGAGAACCTTGCCGTCCACAACAACCAATGCTTTTGTAACCCATTCGTTTGTTTCTTCATCATAGTAACGTCTCATTGTGAAGCCGTAATTTTCGTTTAAAGCATACTCCTGTGGCTGCCAGTAAACGCCGATAACGTCGTTTGAGCTTGCAGTGTCGAAGTCTGCGAGAATATCAGGTTCAACGAGTGAGATGTTTCTACCGAAGAAGCGTCCGTTCGGGTTCTGAGCGTCGCCGTCGTTTACTTCAAGACCAGTGCTCTGCCTGAAGATAGGATTGTTGTTGCCGTCAGCCATTGTCTCAAGGTATGAGTCAACAGTTGAGTTTGCGAAGATGAATTCTCCGTCTCTGTAGCCGAGAGGAAGCTTTGCAAAGAACTTCTTTCTCCATGCAGTCCAGTTGCTCATGTCAGCTGCAGCCATTGTGATTGCATTGCCTGTTGCTGCTACTCTTGCATCGTTGAGGATACCAAGAGGCTGACCGTCGCCTGAACCGTTGAGGATAACGAAGTCCATAGCCTTGAGATATGCGATCGCAATTACCTTTGTGATCTCTTCCTCGAATGCTTCGATAGTTAAGATCTGGCTGAGGAAGCTCTGAGCGATGCGGATCTCGGCTGTATGATAACCAAAGGAAACCTTGCCGAGAGAACCAATGTTCTGTCTTGGTGAAGTTGTTCCTTCTGAGATCCACTTGAAGTTCGCCTGGAGAGAGCCGATCGGGAATTCAACGCCACCCTGGATGCTCATCTTGCGAACCTTAGCGTAAAGGTTGCCGTATCTCTTGCGGACTGTGTTGATGATTTCTCTCATAATTGTGAGAGGAATTGCTGCGCCTGTATCAGCTGTTGTCGCTGGAACGTTTGCACGCTGCTCAGCTGGAAGTGAAGATCTGTATTCATCAATGCTCTTGATGATGTCAGCTGAGATCTTTTCGCCTCTCTGAACGTAAGCCATAAATGCGCTTCTGTATTCAGTTGAAGCAAGCGGATTCTCGTTTGTCTTCTTCTTTTCTGTTGGATTAGCAACACCGAAAGCACCTCTGATGTCGCCGTTCACTGGAACTGCATTCGCAGGAACTGCAGGCTGAGCTGATCTCTTTTCATCCTCTTCCTTTTCGAGATTAGCGATCTCGTCGTTGATATCCTTGATTTCTTCGTTGAGTTCCTTGAGCTGTTCGCCGATAGATCTGATCTCTGCTGCATCTTCAGAAGCCATTGCTCTTGATGAAAGATCAGTCTTCTTTGCCATGAGGCGTTCAAGTCTTTTCTTGAGAATGTTTTTCATTTTCACTTTCCTCCTAAAATTGATATCTTGAGCTTGAGTAATTCAAGTTCTTTCTTTTTCTTTTCATCTGATTCACCGTCCGGTGAACTTGCTCTCTGCTGCTTCGCACTCTCCAGTGCCGCTTTTGCACTTTCCAGTGCTTCTTGGCTTCGGGCATTTATCGAAGTTGATGCATATGCAGGAAAAGTCACTGCAGATACTTCAACGACGGAGCTTATTTCTTTGATTCTTCTTGTCGGATGATCTGTGTCGATGTTGTCCCACTCTTCATCGCCGACCGCAAACATGAAACTCATTCCGGTGATATCTCCACGAGATACCGCAGAATAAAGCGCACGAGCGTCAGCATTGTTTTCAGTGTCGAGATCAACGTCGATCTCCATGCCGGCTGAGTCA
>JAFOBC010000187.1 GCA_017382015.1 Clostridia bacterium | reverse complement strand
AGACCCGTTATGTCGGCATCAGGCGTTATTTTGTCGGATATAACGCAGTGAAGCGAGAGCGACTGTACTTCAATTACGGTGTTGGGCATACCTTCGTAGAATGACGGGAAAACAAACACGTCAGCTGCGCAAAGTACCTTCGGTACGTCACTGCGAACACCGAGAAATCTTATCCTGTCAGCAATTTTTTTCTCGTTTGCTTTCTGCCTGATTTCGTCTTCAAGTTCACCTTTGCCTGCTAACATAAGTACGCTGTCGGGTTTGATTTTCAGTATTTCTTCAAATACGTCGAGCAAAAAAGTGTGGTTCTTTGCCTTGGAAAATCTGCCTACGTGAGCGATGACGTATTCGTCTGTGAATCCGAGCTCACGGCGCATTTCTTCTCTTGTTTTGTCACTGTAGCGGTAAACGTCTGTATCAATTCCGTTGTGGAGCAAAAACGCTTTTCCTTTTCTGATACAGCCCTTACCGAAGCAGTATTCCGCAGCTTCTTTTGAAGGTGCAAACTTAACGGTCGGCACAACCTTTGCGAGCTGACCGACAGTGTTGTGCAGAATTTTCTGCTTTCTTCCGCCGTCAACGCTTGAGTTGCTTGAGCGGTAAATGAGCCGTTTTGCACCCCCTTTTTTTGCGGCAATAAGCTCTAATGCCGTGCCGGGTTTGACAGAGGAGCAAAGCACGTTTTCGTATCCGTTATCGCGTACTATATCTTCAAGTGCTTTTAACGATTTTCTGAAGTCCTGTGATTTTGGAGGAATGCGGTATATTCTGCCGCCGAGGGCTTCTATTTCATCATCGTAAAATCCTCTTTCGGCTACGTTGACGCAAAAATCCATCTGATATTGTTCTCTGTCTATACGGCGGTATTGCTTCATCAGGAACGTTTCTGCGCCGCCTGTATTCATGCTGCTCATACAGCAGAGAAGTCGTTTGATGCTCATACGTTTCTTTCCTCGCTCTCTGTTTGTATTCCCAGCTCGCGCAGCAGCGGTAACGAAGCTTCGCCAGGCTCGAAATGACGGGTGCGTTCAAGGCAGTTTATTTTCATATCATTTATACTGTCGGGTTTGTCGTGAATTTCAAGAAGTATTTTGCCAAGCAGCTCAGGTTTTAATGAATCGTAAAACATACCGTCAACAAGATGGCGGATGATGCTTGCGTTATAGTGCCAGTCTGTTGCGATTACAGGCACGCCTGCGGCAAAAGCGTCTATGATTGTGCCTGCAAAGCCCTCACCCTCACAAAACGTCGGAAACAGCAGAGCAAAACAGCTTTTGAGTTCTTTTGTGCTGTCGTTTGTGTCGATAAAACCCTTGTATGTGATATACGGCTCAAAGGTTTTGGAAATTTCATCGAATCTGCTTTGATAAACCGGCTCAACCATACCGTAGATATCAAGTGTATAAACAGTTCTGCCGAGCTTGTTGTTGACAAAACGTACTGCTTCAATCGCTTCTTCAATTCCTTTTTCGCGTAAAATGCGTGAAAAGGTGCAGAGTCTGTACGGTTCCGCGGTGCTGTAAATCAGCTCATCGGGACGAAGCGCATTTGTCTTACGGAAATTAGGCATATATACGGCGTTTGTAACTCCGAGTGAAATGAGCTTGTCGCGCATCTGCTCAAGCTCAACGTATACACGGTCAAGCTTTCTGATAGGGGGGATAAGCCGTGGGTTGCTCTCAAGTCTGTCGGGCAACCAGCCGCCTACAACTACGTAGTGAAGCTTTCTGTT
>JAFOBC010000186.1 GCA_017382015.1 Clostridia bacterium | reverse complement strand
TATGAATTATATCACATTCGTTTTGGCTTGTCAACACTTTTTTTCAACTTTTTTGAACTTTTTTCAGTCCGCTGTTAAGTTGTCTGCACTCCTCAGAGCGCTTTGCTATAGTAACATAATCTTTGGTCAATGTCAACACCTTTTAACTAATTTTTTTGTTATTTTCACCAAATTATTGAAATTAGCTATAAAACAAAACTTTAGACAAAGACTCTTGTATATTTTTATGGTTTCTGCTATTATATATAAAGTTATATAATTATATTACATCATATACTACGCTTGGAGATAACAAAATGCCAATTAAAATCGACGCAAATCTGCCGGCAAAAAACAGCCTTGAGGGCGAGAATATATTTGTAATGACAAACGAGCGTGCGGTAACCCAAGATATACGTCCGCTTAAAATACTTATTCTCAACCTTATGCCCACAAAGATCGAAACCGAAACTCAGTTGCTCCGACTTCTCAGCAACTCTCCTATTCAGGTTGAAATCGAACTGCTTCAGACTGCAACACACCAATCGAAGCACACCTCTGCTGAGCATATGCTTGCATTTTACAAAACTTTTGACGACATAAAAAACAATAAATACGACGGCATGGTTGTTACCGGCGCTCCTGTAGAAAAGATGGACTTCGAAGACGTTGACTACTGGGACGAGCTTTGCACTATCTTTGACTGGGCCGATAAGAACGTTTACTCTTCATTCCATATCTGCTGGGGTGCGCAAGCAGGACTTTACCACAGATACGGTTTGAAAAAGCATCCGCTCGACAAAAAGATGTTCGGCGTATTCAAGCACAGAGCGCTTGATCTTTATCATCCCCTGCTCAGAGGATTCGACGAAGAGTTTTACGTACCGCACTCGCGTCATACAGAGGTAAGGATGGACGAGATTGCACTTATCAAAGACCTGCAGATACTTGCTTACTCAAAAGAGGCAGGCGTACATCTGCTCTCAGATATGCAGTGCCGTAATTTCTATGCCTGCGGTCACTCGGAATACGACAGAGATACATTGGCAAAGGAATATTTCAGAGACGTAAATGCCGGACTTGAGATTGAAGTGCCGATAAACTATTTCCCGGATGATGACCCCGAAAAGATGCCTGTCATCAAATGGAGAGGCGCAGGTATGCTGCTGTTCTCAAACTGGCTGAACTACTTTGTTTACCAGCGCACACCGTATGACCTTTCTACAATGTAATAACAAAAAACAATGAGCCGCCCTGTCACTGCAGACAGAGCGGCTTATTGTTTGTTATCAGTGATTTACTTTCTTTTTCTTAGAATTACCTGCGGAAAAATCGAGTTTTGTTGTAAGCTTACGCTCAGTGCGTGTTTCATCGCGCTCAACCTTAGGTGCCGCGCCATTCTTTACGCACTCGGCTGTGACAATTACCTTAGCAATGGCAGGCTCGGACGGAACCCTGAACATAATCGGGATAAGTGTCTGCTCCATAATAGAACGCAAACCTCGTGCGCCGGTTTTCTTCTCAAGTGTCTTGTCTGCAATTGCCTCAAGTGCATCCTGCTCAAAAACAAGCTCAACATCATCCATACCGACAAGCTTTGTATACTGCTTGACGATAGAATTCTTCGGCTCGCTGAGAATCCTGACAAGTGCATCACGGTCAAGCTCATGAAGAGCGGTAAGAACAGGCATACGACCAACAAGCTCAGGAATAAGACCGAACTTAACAAGATCCTGATGGATTGCCTGACCCATAATATAGTCGGTCTCAAGTTGCTTCTTATCCTTAATCTCAGCTTCGAAGCCAAGAGCAGAGCCGCCTATACGCTTTTCGATAATCTTCTCCATACCGTTAAATGCACCGGCACAGATAAAGAGGATATTCTGAGTGTTAATCTGAATAAACTCCTGCTGAGGATGCTTTCTTCCGCCTCCGGGAGGAACGTTGGAAACAGTACCCTCAATGATTTTGAGCAGCGCCTGCTGAACACCCTCACCGCTGACATCACGGGTGATGGATGTACTTTCGGACTTGCGGGCAATCTTATCGATTTCGTCAACATAGATAATACCGCGCTCTGCACGCTCAATATCAAAATCTGCAGCCTGGATAAGGCGGAGCAGAATATTCTCGACATCTTCACCGACATAGCCAGCTTCTGTAAGAGTGGTAGCATCAGCTATAGCAAAAGGAACGTCAAGTGTCTTTGCAAGAGTCTGAGCAAGCATAGTTTTACCTACACCTGTGGGACCGAGCATAAGGATGTTGCTCTTCTGAATTTCAGCGTCAGCATCTGCGCCAAAGAAAATGCGCTTATAATGATTGTAAACAGCAACACTCAGAACAACCTTTGCCTCATCCTGACCGATGACATACTCATCAAGCTTTTGTTTGAGTTCCATAGGTGTTGGAAGAGTAAAGCTATCCTTGCCTGAAGCCTTAGACTTCGGAGGCTCCATCTCCACTTCTTCAATTATATTATGGCACAGTTCGACGCACTCATTGCAAATATAAACACCGGGGCCGGAAATCAACTTATCAACCTGGCTTTGGGGCTTATTGCAAAACGAGCAGCGAACAGGCTTCTCTCTCATATCGCCATCTCTTGACATTAAACTGTCTCCTTAAACTTTTATCTTCTGTAAAGAACCTTATCAACAAGACCGTATGCAGCAGCCTCTTCAGCACTCATCCAGTTGTTTCTGTCTGTAGCAAGTGCAATTTCCTCAACAGACTTACCCGTGTTTGCGGCAAGGATTCTGTTGAGGTTGTTCTTAATTTTGATGATGTGTTCAGCTTCAATCTGAATATCAGATGCCTGACCCTTTGTGCCGCCAAGAGGCTGATGGATCATAATCTCGCTGTTGGGGAGAGCAAAACGCTTGCCCTTTGTGCCGGAAGAGAGCAGGAATGCACCCATACTTGCAGCCATACCCATACAAATGGTTGAAACATCGCACTTGATATACTGCATTGTATCATAAATTGCAAGACCTGCCGAAACAGAACCGCCGGGGCTGTTGATATAAAGGCTGATATCCTTCTCACTATCCTGACCCTCAAGGAAAAGGAGCTGAGCGACAACAAGGCTTGCTGTTGCATCATTAACCTCATCAGACAGAACGATAATTCTGTCGTTGAGAAGTCTTGAGAAGATATCAAACTGTCTTTCTCCCCTGCTCGTCTGTTCAACAACGTACGGTACTAAACTCATAATTACATCTTCCTTCCTTAATATTGCGTTATGACCGACAGACTTTCTGGTTAGCGAAGGTCTGTCGGTCGTAATTACTGAAAACTATTATAGACCACTAAGAGGCGATTTTATTCAGCATCTTCTGTCTTTTTCTCTGGAGCCTTCTTCTTGGGAGCAGCCTTCTTCTTGGGAGCGGGCTTTTCTTCCTTCTCGGCGTCTGCAGCTTTGGGGGCAACCTTCTTCTTAGTAGCCTTCTTCTTAGCAGCCTTTGCGTTGTCGATTACAACCTGCATTGCCTTCTGGACTGCAACGTCAGCCTTGATGCTCTCAACGGGAGCAACCTTCTTGACTGTCTCGAGATCAATGCCATATGTTGTAGCAATCTTGTCATACTCAGCCTCAACATCAGCATCTGTAACCTCGATATTCTCGAGCTGAGCAATCTTCTCAAGAGCGTAGCGAAGCTTAAGCTGTCTTGCAGCTTCCTCACGAATCTGCTCATCGAGAACCTTCTCATCCATACCTGTGTACTGAAGATACTGCTGATAGCTGATACCCTGTGACTCAAAACGCTGAATGAAGCTGTCCTTATTCTGCTGGAATGCCTCATCAACAAAGATTTCGGGGATGTCAGCCTCAAGAATCTCTACAAGCTTCTCACGAAGTGCATTCTCAAATGCATCGTCAGCATTCTGCTGCTTGCGCTCTGTGATATCCTTCTTGATACCTGCTTTAAGCTCATCAAGTGTATCGTACTCGCCGAGATCCTTTGCAAAATCATCATCGAGCTCAGGAAGCTCTTTGACAGAAATCTTGTGAAGCTTGCACTTGAAGACAGCATCCTTGGAAGCAAGCTCGGGTACATATTCCTCGGGGAACTTAACGTTTACGTCAAATTCCTCACCGATTGATTTGCCGACAATCTGCTCTTCGAAGCCGGGAATAAATGAACCGGAACCGAGAACAAGATCGTAGCTCTCTGCCTTGCCGCCTTCAAAAGCGACACCATCAACAAAGCCTTCGAAGTCGATTGTAACTGTATCGCCATCCTTAGCAGCTCTGTCATCAACACTTACAAGTCTTGATGCCTGCTCGCGAAGGTGATCGAGTTCGTGATCGATTTCCTCATCTTTAACTTCTACTGCGGGTTTCTCTGCTGAAAGACCCTTGTAGCCTTCGATTTTAACTTCAGGTTTTGTAGCAACCTTAACTGTCATCTCAACACCGTTGTCACCGATTTCGACAACATTTGCATCGTAGGGAGCTGTGTCTGCCTTAACGCCCGATGCAGCAACAGCTTCTTCAACTGCTGCAGGGTAGAGATCATTGAGAGCATCTTCATAGAAAACACCCTTGCCGTAAAGCTTCTCAACCATCTGAAGAGTAACCTTACCCTTACGGAAGCCGGGAACAGAGATGCTCTTCTTCTGCTTGTTGTATACCTTAACGATAGCTGCTCTGAATGTTTCAGCATCAATTGTCAAGGTAATCTCGTGCACATTTGCCTCAACTTCTTTGACTGATTTAAAACTCATTTCAAATTCCTCCTATTTTTAGAACCAACGTATTATATCATGTAAAATCCAAAAAGGCTATAGTTTTACAAATAAAATTTCAATATTTTTCAATATTTTTCGATTAATTTCGGGCAAAAACCAAGGCTGTCACCGGAAATCAGCGAAAAACGCACATTTCTGTACTCTCCGGTAAAAGCATTTTTGATTGAAGCACCGTGAAGATGAGCGTAATAGCAACGCTCAACGCCATACTCAACCAACAGGTCCACTATCTCCTCGCAGACAGCTCTGTTGCTGATCGGAGGATAGTGCAAAAACGCTACTGTTTCTCCGCCAAGCTTTGACGCCTCCTGCAAAGACAGCCTCAATCGGCTCACCTCTCGGTTAAGTGCTTTCTCTTCATTTTCAACACCGCTGTCATAAAACCAACCCTTGGTGCCGGCAACACTTACCGCGCCGCATCTGACAGCGTTATTGAAGAGAAAGTCAATCGAAGCTATAGAGTTATCGTCCAGCAAACGCTTCATCTTTGTCTTGGTTTCCCACCAATAATCGTGATTGCCCTTCATCAGAAGCTTTTTGCCCGGCAAAGAATCAAGAAAGCGGAAATCGGGCAATGCTTCGTCGAGCTTCATTCCCCAGGAAACATCACCGCAGATGAGAACGGTATCATCCTCCCCCACTATCTTGAGCCAGCTTTCTTCCAGACGTTTTTCATAATCATTCCAGCCGTTAAAAACATCCATAGGCTTTTCAACGCCGAATGAAAGATGTGTATCGCCGATTGCAAATAATGACATTGCGTTCAGCCTTTCATACAGAAATTAATTGATACCGAGCATAGCGAAGACTGCCTTGCGCATATCGCTCTTGTCGATAACCTCACTGAAGCGGACAGCTTTGTTCTCAAGACCTGTAAGCTGTACAGGACACTCAACACCCGTTGCATCAGCGAGAGTTTTAGCCATCTCGTATTCCTCACCTTTGACAAGTGAAGCATCAACAGCAGAAAGAACGCTTGCAGTAAACTTGAAGGGGCTTGCTGTGGAAGCGATGACTGTAGGCTTGCTGTCGCCCGTTGCGGCGCGGTACTCATCGTAAACCTTAACAGCAACAGCAGTATGTGTATCGCAAAGATACTTCTTATCGCTGTAAACAGAGCCGATTGTTGCCTTTGTCTCAGCATCGTCACAACAACCTGCAGCAAAGAGAGAAGTAATCTTCTCGAGGATATCAGCATCAACAGTATACTTACCTGTCTTGGAAAGGTCGGACATATAGCCGGCTACCTTCTTATCATCACCGCCGCTGAGGATGTAAAGAAGTCGCTCAAGGTTGGAAGAGATAAGGATATCCATTGACGGAGAGATTGTTGCATAGAAATCGCGGTTACGGTCGTATGTACCTGTTGAAAGGAAATCCGTAAGAACGTTGTTAGCGTTGGAAGCACAGATAAGCTTATCAATCGGCAGACCCATCTCCTTTGCATAATAAGCTGCAAGAATATTGCCGAAGTTACCTGTAGGTACGCAAACATTGATTTTATCGCCAAGGGTAATTGCGCCCTGCTCTACCATATCACAGTATGCTGAAACGTAGTAAACTATCTGCGGTGCAAGTCTGCCCCAGTTGATTGAGTTTGCAGAAGAGAACTGCATACCGTTATCCTCAAGAAGCTTTGCTACGTCGGGATCTGTGAAGATTGTTTTGACACCGCTCTGTGCATCGTCAAAGTTGCCCTTGATTGCACTTACGCCGACGTTGTCGCCCTCCTGAGTAATCATCTGAAGCTTCTGCATTGCAGAAACACCGTCAGAAGGATAGAAAACAAGAATTTTTGTATTGGGAACATCCTTGAAGCCCTCAAGTGCAGCCTTACCGGTATCACCTGAAGTTGCAACAAGAATAACAATCTGCTTATCACCTACCGTTTTGCTTGCAGCGCGGGTAAGAAGATGAGGAAGAATCTGAAGAGCCATATCCTTGAATGCGCAGGTAGGGCCATGCCAGAGTTCCTGAATATATGCAGAAGAATCGAGTTTGACAACGGGTGCAGTTTTGTCACTGCTGAACTTACCGCCGCCGTATGCGCCGCTGACACATTCAGCAACCTCCTGCTCGCTGAAATCGGAAAGATACTTGGAAAGAACAGCAACCGCTCTGCCCTGATAATCCTTGCCGACAAGCTGCTTGAGTTCGTCGAGTGTGAGTGCGGGAATCTGAGTGGGGACAAAAAGTCCGCCATCCTTTGAGATACCGTTTGCAATAGCCTGTGCAGCTGTTACGCGAACGGAATTATCTCGTGTGCTTGTGTACATCAAATTAAAGACCACCTTTAAATTATTCTCCGAAAGCATTTTCTATATAGTTAAAATCTCTTACCTTATCGCCGTCTGCAATTACCTCAGCCACATCAAAACGAGGCTGGAGCTCACACGGATAAGAAGCAAGATAATGCTGTGCCGTTGTTATTAACCTGCGCTGTTTTGCGATACCGACTGCGCTTGCTGGTCTGTCGATAGAATTGGAAGAGCGTGTTTTAACCTCTATAAAGCAGATAAACCCGCCTTTCGTCGCAATTATATCAACCTCGCCAAAGCGGCAGGAATAGTTGGTATCGGTCACTTTATAGCGATGCCGCCTGAGCCATTTTGCGGTATAATGCTCGCCGATATCGCCTTTTACACGTTTGAGATTCATAACAGTTTTTTGAGGAAGCTTCGTCTGTGCACGGGAGAAATGCCGTGCTTTTCGAGCATCTCATAATGAAGCGCCGTGCCGTAGCCCTTATGCTTTGCAAAAAGATATTCGGGATACTTTTCGTCAAGCTCAAGCATAAATCTGTCTCTTGTGACCTTTGCAATAATCGAGGCTGCGGCAATACTCATCGAGAGAGAATCGCCCTTGATTACCGTTTCGCCGTCAATATCGAGCGGCGGCATACGGTTGCCGTCGATAAGTGCAAAATCAGCCTTTATCGGCAAGCCTTCAACAGCACGCTTCATCGCAAGATAAGTCGCCTGAAGTATGTTTATTTCGTCAATCTCCTGCTCTGTTGCGGTACCTACCGACCATGCAACAGCACTTTCGATAACCTTATCATACAACAGCTCGCGCTTTTTTTCGCTGAGCTTTTTGGAATCGTTAAGCCCCTCAATAACAAGACCCTGCGGAAGGATAACTGCCGCCGCATACACGGGACCTGCAAGAGTGCCTCTGCCCGCTTCATCAACACCGCAGATGTTCACGAATCCGAGTGAGGAAGCTTTTGCTTCATATTCGTAATCGGGCATTTATCTCACGGCCTTTCAAGTGTAATTCTGCCGAGCTTACCGCCGCGGTATTCGTCAAGCAAAGTGTTTGCGGCACGCTCCGTATCTATCTCGCCGCCGCTGATAAGCATACCTCTTTTACGACCGATGAGCTCAAGAATCTCATAATCCTCAAGACCTTCGATACTGCCGAGCTTGTAGCGTTCGAGCAGCATATCCGTATAATCTCTGGCAAGCACCTCGATGAGGCGTATCGCCATAAGCTCAACGTCAACAACCTCATCTTTGACGGAGCCTATAAACGAAAGCCTGTCGCCTACCGTCGGATCGTCAAATTTCGGCCAAAGCACACCGGGAGTATCGAGAAGCTCAATACCTCCGCCGATGTTGAACCATTGGTTATGTCTGGTAACACCGGGTTTATCCGCAACCTTGGCACGGTTTGAGCCTGCCATGCGGTTGATAAACGAGGATTTTCCAGTATTAGGGATACCGACAACCATAACGCGAAGCGGTTTACCTACCATACCCTTTTCTTCATTGGAACGGATTTTATCGGCAAGCACTTTCTGTACCAGCGGGCGGTAATTCTGAAGACCCTTTCCGCTGCGGCAATCAACCGCAATTGCGTGGGCACCGTTTGAGTTGAAATAATTTATCCATTGCTGAGTTGCTCTGTCATCAGCAACATCGCACTTATTGAGCAAAATTATTCTGGGCTTTTTGCCCGTCATTTCATCAAGCTCCGGATTGCGGCTGCTCATGGGCACGCGCGCGTCGAGCAACTCTGTTACGGCATCAACCATAGACAGACTCTCTTTGATGAGCCTGCGTGTTTTCGCCATATGACCCGGAAACCATTGTACGACCTGTTTTTGTGTATCATTCATAATCGTAATCACCGAAGAATTTAATTTCGCTTATCGGAGAAAAACGCATCATAACCTGACCGAGGATATAATTCTCATCGATAAGTCCGATATCGGGCGAGCGACTGTCTGAAGAATGCATACGGTTGTCGCCCATTACAAATACCTGACCCTCTTTAAGCGTCAGAGGATACTGCCATGCGCCCTCATCGTTTGTTGTGGGGCTGCCGAGATAAGGCTCGTTAATAACCTCACCGTTTATTTTAACGACAGCGTTTTCAAAATCAATATCAATTGTATCACCCTCAACAGCTATTACACGCTTGACAATGGGCTCGTGATAAGCATTGGGCTGAGTGACGATAACAATGTCACCGCGCTCAGGCTCGGTAATGAAAGCCGAAACAATGAGCCAATCGCCATCCCGGAGCGTATCCATCATTGAAGGACCGCTGACGCCTACAATACGAAAAAGAAAGGTGAACACAACCATAATAGCAACAATAGACGTTGCAATTATGGAAATCAGGTCAACCACAGCCTTAGATATTGACTTTTTTGATGCAGTATCATTTTCTGCTTCAATCAATTCCTCTTCAACAGAGGTGTTTTTTTCTTCGCTCATATATCTCCCTCCAAGCGCTTAACCGTCAACATCGCCAAATGGATACACTCTGAAAAGGCAACTGCCGAGGATA
>JAFOBC010000185.1 GCA_017382015.1 Clostridia bacterium | reverse complement strand
GTGATTATGGGAGGACGTTATGACATGGAGAGATATTGAGCGGGTTATCAGAGACAGGTTTGACGTGATAGTTGAACCAAGGTGGCACCGAAACAAGTACTGGATCAGACGGGAGCCGGCATATTTCGAGATATCGAGCTTACAGTTTGACAGGCTTCTGGAAGGCGGTTACATCGATCCTGATTACAGAGTCGAGCATATAGGCGAAGCAGAAAGATTTATATACCCCGGTAGGTGAAACGATGAATTTATTTGTGGGAGATATCGTAAGAATTAAAAAAAGCGCCTACAGACCGTGGACGCTTGAACAGACTATGGAAGGCGATATGGTGGTTGTGAAGATAGAAGTACCGCCGTTTATTGATCCGCCGGAGGACGCTGAACGTTTGATCACGATCGAGCGGGCAGACGGTGAATGTTTTACTGCCGTATATGCCGGTGAAGTTTTCGACTATCAGCAGGAATGCTTTTATGAGTCTGATCTTGAACTCATAGAAGGGAGGAGATTTTAGTGAATCCAAAACAGAAAAGCTTCTTAGATGATCTTGGAGCAGTGTTCAGTCAGTATAACATCACTCACGTTCATGTTGATGGTGGTGCGGTAATAATCATGTCAGGCGGTACCCAATTCAGGTTCCGGTATTACCATACGAATAACGACGGCGAAAGAATATTTGTCGGTGTAACAACAACATCGGACTACAAGGCTGACCCTCACTCTGCAATTGAATATTCAGGTGAAGAAAATTTTGATGATTAGGAGATTATGTTATGTTAAAACGTGAATTAGAGATCCTGCTTAAAGATGCGGAACTCGGAATTAAAGATCTGGAACAGGAGAACGCAAACCTGAAAGCAAGGAATGAAGCACTGACCCGATTTATAGCGGCTACAGCGCTCAATTTAACGGGTGAAATTGAGCCCTTACGTCAAGCCGTGTCAGATATCAGAGCGGCACTCACGGGCGGTACAGACGACGAGAGCACCATTCAGAAAATTATTGAGATAGTTGCTTCCATTCCAAAGGTGAATCCGGAATGATAAAGTGGGTCATTCTTCTTGTGGTATCTGCGGTACTCTGGATATCGGAATATCGTAAAGAATTACATGAGATAAATTCGGAATACGTACAGCCGGAAAGTGAACATGTTCCATTTTGGAACAAGTTCAGAAAGGATGGGGGAAATGAGAAAAAGTCAGCCGAAGAATAACTTCTTTTGTCTTGAAAAAGACAAGGGCGAATGCGTGAAAAACATGATCGGCGAACCGGAGTGTGAATTCTGTCAGCACTATCTTGAATGTACCAAGTGCGGACACTATGACACAAAGTTCTGCGATAAGTGCACGATTGCAATACTCAGACAGAGCTTTGATTTAAGCAATTAAAACATTGATGAAAGGAAAGAGGGATTTTTATGGTTAGCAGAGTAGATTCACGCCTGTATCGTAATGAGATCGGGCGAGTAGAGCAGGAAGTATATGCGAATACTGTTGAAGCCTGCGAGGATAACAATGCATTTTTCCTCCTGGCACTCAATCAGGAATTCGGTTTCGGGCCGGAGCGCCTTAAGCGCGTGATCCATCGGTACAACGAATTGACGGAAGAATACTCCGTCATGCGAAACGACGGATTTACTTATGACGAAATCAATCAGAAAATGCGTGAAGCATTAGCGTCTATCGGTATAGATCCGGATGATGTTTACGTCGGCAGAAATGACTTTTACGACGCAAAACGCCGGAAAAGATATATCGACAAAGGGCAGGAAATAAACAGAAAAGAAGCTGAGGAAGTCAAAAAGAAGTTTGAACAGTTCAGGTCTTTATCTGAATCAGCTTATGAGAAAAGAGATCTTAGTGAGCTTATAGCAGCGAAGATCGGAAAGGGCATCACGAATCCTTGACGAAACGTCAGGAGGTTCTGAGAAATAAGCTACTTGAAGGAACGAGTCTCTTCAAAACAGTGGAGGCTTTACGCCTATACATACAGGAAAATGAGAAAATAGCTGCGGGAACGCACGACCCGCGGATATTAGGGCTTATACGGGAACAAAACTTAGAGCTTGACAAAGAGTACAACAAATTACTCGAAGTCAGAACTAAGATCGACAAGTGCATCAGTGCAATTGATGATCCTGAATTACGCGCTATACTTACAATGCGTTATCTCGGACACATCAGCACGATAGTAATAGCCGAGCGGCTTAACTACGGCCGTAACAGCATCAACAGGAAACACAAGGCGGCACTCGACAGAATAATCGAGCTGGAAGCCGACAAGTATCTTGATTACTGACGGGAGAGGAGAGCATGAAAACTCCATATGATTTTGGAATGACACTGAAACAATTAAGGAAGGCGAGAGGGCTTAGTCAGCGACAGCTTGCGGAGATGGTTTATGTAACTGATTCTATGATATCCAAGTATGAAGCCAATGGTTCAATTCCGTCACTTGAAACAGTTCAGCGGATGGCGCTTGTTTTCAATGTCTCGATGGATTATCTTTGCGGCATGGAGAAAACCATAAACATATCAACTGTGCAGCTCACTCCTGAGCAGATCCAGATAACACGAGATCTTGTTGAGCTCTTCCGGAATAAGCAGAACTTAGTTCCGGGGAAAATAAGCAGTGTTCGTCACTCGATAATCGGCAGAATAGCGATCGAATTAGAAAAATAGGAGAATCTTGATTATTAATGCGGGATGTGGTATAATAAACATGGATTTAGGATCTGCAATCTGATATTCGTGAAGAGCGTCTGACTTCGGTCAGGCGCTTTTCCTCTTGCAAGAAAAACAAAATCGTGGTATAATAAACATGCATCATT
>JAFOBC010000184.1 GCA_017382015.1 Clostridia bacterium | reverse complement strand
GCCGCGAATTTGCCTGTTCACATTGCGTAAACCATTTTTATGACGTGGGCAAAATGGGTATTGAGCACGCTCTTCTTCCCGAGCAGGGAGTTGTTACCGCAGGTGATTGCATCATCGGCGCCGACAGCCACACCTGCACCTACGGCGCACTCGGAGCATTCTCAACGTGTGTCGGCTCAACGGATATGGCGGCAGGAATGGCAACGGGTATGGCTTGGTTCAAAGTTCCCTCCGCTATAAAATTCAATCTCAAAAATAAGCTTCCATCAAACTGCAGCGGCAAAGACGTAATCCTCACAATTATCGGAATGATCGGCGTTGACGGCGCACTTTATAAGAGCATGGAATTCACGGGTGACGGCGTTGCTTCTCTTTCAATGGATGACCGCCTTTGCATCTGCAATATGGCGATTGAAGCGGGCGCAAAGAACGGAATTTTCCCCGTTGACGAAGTGACAAAAGCATATATGAACGGCAGATGCGAGAGAAATCCCGTTGTTTATGAAGCAGATGCAGATGCCGAATACGAAAAGATAATCGACATTGATCTTGCTAAAATCGTTCCAACCGTTGCCTGCCCTCATCTTCCCGAAAACACTCACCCTGCAAGTGAGCTTTCAGATATTAAAATCGACCAGGTTGTTATCGGCTCCTGCACAAACGGCAGAATGGAAGATATGGAAACCGCTTATAAAATCATAAACGGTAAGAAGGTTGCAGACGGAGTGAGATGTATCATCATTCCGGGCACAATGCAGATTCTGCGTGAGTGCGTTGAAAAGGGTTATTACACCGCTTTCATTGATGCGGGTGCGGTTGTTTCAACTCCTACCTGCGGACCGTGCCTTGGCGGATATATGGGCATTCTTGCGGCAGATGAAAGATGTATTGCCACCACAAACCGCAATTTTGTCGGCAGAATGGGTCACGTTGAAAGCGAAGTATACCTTGCAAGCCCTGCAACTGCAGCGGCAAGTGCTTTGACAGGCTATATCACAGAGCCGAAGGAGGTCTGATTTATGAACACAAAAGGTAAAGTTTTCAAATATCCTGATAACGTTGACACAGATGTTATCATTCCCGCACGCTATCTCAACACAGCAGATGCACAGGAGCTTGCACTACATTGCATGGAAGATATTGATACCGAATTTGTCAAGAAAGTTGATAAAGGCGACGTTATAGTTGCAGGCTGGAATTTCGGCTGCGGATCATCAAGAGAGCACGCTCCGCTTGTTATAAAAACCTGCGGCACAGGCTGTGTAATCGCCAAAAGCTTTGCAAGAATTTTTTACCGCAACGCAATCAATATCGGACTTCCGATTCTCGAATGCGAGGAAGCGGCGGAAGAAATCAATGCAAACGATGAAGTCAGCGTTGATTTTGATACGGGTTTAATAACCAACCATACAAGCGGCAAAACCTATAAAGCACAGCCTTTCCCGCCGTTTATTCAGAATATTATCAGGTGCGGCGGACTTCTCAAATCCCTGAAAGAAGGCGAAAACAATGACTAAAAATAT
>JAFOBC010000183.1 GCA_017382015.1 Clostridia bacterium | reverse complement strand
GCATCCTTGAAAGCGGGGTCATTATCGGGAAACATACCGCCGATATCACCCATTGCCGCTGCACCGAGGAGCGCATCCGATATCGCGTGGAGCAACACGTCGGCATCCGAATGACCGAGCAGACCCTTGACGTATTCGATTTCTACTCCGCCGAGGATAAGCTTTCTGCCCTCCACCAGACGGTGAACATCATATCCGTGACCGATTCTGAACAATTTTACTCATCTCCCAACAGCGACTCTGCCATAGGAATATCCTCGGCTGTCGTGATTTTTATATTTGAGTATGAACCTTCAACCATCCTGACTTTACCGCCGCAGATTTCAACAAGGCGGCAATCATCAGTCATATCCTTTGCCTTTTCACCAAGTGACTCTACACAGCGCTCATACATTCTTTTATCAAAGCACTGCGGAGTATGCACAGCCCAGAGAGTTGACCTGTCGGGCGTATCGGTGATAAGCGAGTTTTCGTCGGTGACCTTTATTGTATCCTTAACCCTTACACCGCAGGCGGCACCGCCGCAATCAAAAGCGGCATCAACCGTACGGCTGATAACATCCTGCGACACAAGCGGCCTTGCACCGTCGTGAATTGCGAGCATTACACTCTGCTCACTGCACTTTGCAACCGCCGCGGCAACACTTTTCTGCCTTGTTTCGCCGCCGGGCACGATACACTTTATTTTTTTATATTCAGCCAGCAAGGCGGAAAAATCAACTATATCCTCTTCCCTTGCGGCAATTATTATCTCGTTGATATCGTCGCTCTTCTCAAAGGCTTCAACCGTGCGGCTGAGCACAGCCCTGCCTTTGAGCGTGAGAAGGAGCTTATTCACGCCGCCCATACGTCTTGAACTGCCTGCGGCAACTATAACTGCGCTGACAAAACCTTTTTCAGCCATTCTCCCACTCCTTACGGCAGGCTTCAACCGCCGATTTATATTCATCATACGTCATAAACGTATTGATAAGCTGCAAAAAAGATGAGGTGGAAAGCCGCTCGGGCAAATCGAGATATCTGAGCACAGCCGCTTTTTTCGCCTGCGAATTCTCGCCGCCGCTGAGTCCGTCCTCAAAAAGGTCAATCATCTCCACCTTTTTGCTCGGCTGAGCAACCTCCTCGTACAGCACACCTGCTTTGGAAAGCGCATCCACAAGAGCCTGTGTGCGCATACCCTCAACGCCGAGCTTCCCCTCCTTTGAGGGAGCATCCTTGCGTTTCTCTTTACCGAACACGTCGGGTATATATGCGTGCAGCACCTTTCCCTTGCCCTGGTTTATGCTTCCGCTGAGAAAAGAGCGGATTTTAAAACCTGCAGAATCGCTGTCCGTGAGGATAAGGATTCCGTTTTTTTCGGCAAGACGTCTTATAAGGCGCTGTTTTTCTTTGTCCTTGAATATAGAAAAACCGTCCGTCTGAATTATTGTGGCATCAAGCAGCGACTCAAGTCTTATTTTGTCGTACTTGCCCTCCACGATAACGGCCTGATTCAACTTTATCATTTCTTGTTCTCCCTTAACTGATAAGCATCAGGCGGAGCATCAGCTCCTCGAGTATTCTGCGCTCATCAAGCGACGTGCTCTTGAGCCTTGTATCGGCATCGGCGAGAATATCAAGGCAATCACGAATCTGTGCAAGTGACATATTCGCACTGCTTCTAGCACCGTTCTTGAGCCTGAATTCACGGCGCTTGTAGTTGAACACCTTTGCCGCCGCATCTGCCGACTCGCCGGAAGAGAGCGCCACCTGAGCGCGGTACATATCGACATATGCGTTTATCAGCGTGCCGAGAATTGCAACGGGCTTCTCTTTCTGAGCAAGCAGGTCATTGAGAATATTGAAAGCCTGTTGCGCCGTGCCGCCGACAAGTGCCTTTGAAAGGTCAAAAACACTTGCATCGAGCGAGCGTGTACATATAGCGTCAACGTCACGCCTTGTGGTTTCGCCCTCACCTTTGTAGAAGCAGACCTTCTCAAGCTCGTTGAGCAGAGTATTCAGGTCATCACCGACACGGTTTGCAAGGTAAGAGGAAACGTCACGCGACATTTCACAGCCTCGCTTGCTTGCGCCGTTTTCAAGCAGCTTGAACAGCTGAGTGCCGCTCATTTTATCGAGCCTGAGCACCGTGCCGACCTCGTCAACCGCATCGACAAAAGTCTTTGTGCGCTCTTTCTTTTCGTCAACGTCAACGCCGTCCATCCTGAATAAAAGAACACAGCTTTCATTCGGGTCACCGATAAGGTCGAGCAAAAGCTCAAACTCATCCTTCTTCATCTTCTCAATGTTGAGGTCTTTGACCGAAACACAGCTGTAGTCGCTCATAAACGGCATCGACTGCACCGCCTGGTACAGCTCATCAAACACAAAGTTGTCGCCGTTTATACGGTGCATATTGAAGCTTGCCATAGCCTCATCAACGCTTTTTTTCTCCAGCTGTGAGGCATAATGCTTCTTGAGGTAATCCTCATCGCCGCATATAAGGCAGACCTGCGGCAAATCGCCCGAGGATAACTGCTTTTTAAATTCCTGCTCTGAAAGCCTTGCCATTTAAGTCCGCCTCCTTTTTCATAACAAATTTATTTCATATCCGCTCCTGCTGTTGAAGCTGAGCGTAAAACCGTAATTATCAAATGTTGAATAAACGTTGCCGCTGTTGACAGCGACGTTACCGCCTGCAGAAACCGCAACCGCACTGTAATCGGCTGTATCAAGCCACAAAGGCGGTTGTGCCCTCGAAAAGAGGAAGTCTGCATACGGATTTTTTATAATCTGCTGCGGAGTATCCGTACCGAACACAAACAGCGCCGAAGTTTCATCTGCGTTCAGCGTACAGTAATCGTATCCTCCGCTGTAACGGTAATTTATCTGTACACCGTGAAAATCCATACTGAAGCTGTCCGTGATAATTGTGCCCTCCGGCAACATCTCGAAACCGCAACCGGGGTAAGCCACCGTTTGCTCCGACACATATCGCTCACCTATTTCGCAGGCGCAGTTGTCATTTTCTTCGGTGAAGACAGGAACCAGCACAGCTTCAATCTGCGTTACGCCAAGCTCGCTGAGCGCATTGCCCACAACGTACTCGTCGCCCGAGCAACCTATCAGCACCGCTGACGTGCCTTTTGAAACAACAAAGCACGCTCCGTCTCCGACGTTAACCGCCGTGACGCTGACCTTGACTGAATCCGAAAACGCAGTCACCGCACACGTCAGAACAAGCGTAACGCTTACAAACGCCGTGCAGAACACAGCAAGCTTTTTCTTGTCGCGTATGATATAAACGGCAAAGGCAACCGCGGCGAGTGTAGCACTCAGCCAGATTAAGGCCCAAAATGATCTGAGGCTGACGCTTGAGAACAAGCCGCCCGAGAGCAGCTTTGAAACACCGAGCAGATACTTACCTGCCAAACGGCTGATAAACGCTGACGCCCGAGCCGCAAAACCAAACGGCAATAAGCTTGCGAGCACCGTAACCACGGAAGAAACCATAAACACAGGCACGGCAAAAACAACCGCAAGGTTTGCAGGAATACTGACAAGAGAAATCTGCTCGACGAACAGAATCATAACCGGCAAAGTAAACAGCGTTGCCGCCAGAGAAACCGCAAGCACCTCAAACAGCGTTACAACAAGGTGTGAAACCACCTTTAGCCTTATGCGTTCTCTTATAGCCGTAACCGCTTTGCCGAGAAACGGTGAAAGCAAAACTATGCCCAGCGTTGAAGAAAACGAGAGCATAAACGACCAATCGTTCACCGCATAAGGGTTGGCAAGCGTTATTATCAGCGCCGCTAAGCCAAGCGAATTGAGCGAATCGCTCTTGCGCGAAATCACAACCGCAAGGAGCATAACCGTTATAGCAACGCAAGACCTGACAGCTGAAACCGAAAAGCCCGAAAACACAACGTAAAACAAAGCTATCGGAATACAGACCGCGGCGCTGAGCCTGCGCGCTCTTCTGAATACGTGCCGCACCAGATTGTAAAGTGCGAGCACGATTATGTTCATATGAAGACCGGATACAGCCAGAGTGTGCGAAAGTCCGCTTGCTCTGAACGCATTGTTGATGCGCACGTCGAGCTGACTTTTGTCGCCCGTGAGCATACTCACGGCAAGCTCACCTTCATCAGAGCCGATAAACCGCCTGAGTGCCGACATAGCAAAAGCACGCGGTATATGAGCATAATAACCGAAAGGATGCTTTTGCGCAGGGATAACAGAAACCTCACCGTCAGCATATGCCCAAAGGTAAACTCCTTTTGACTGATAGTATCTGTGCGATTCTTCGTTCTGCCCTATCGGTTTTACAGCTCCGCTGAATTCCAGCGTGTCGCCAATCTCCGCGCCGACGGGTTCATCAAGATAAAGTCGTAGCTTGCAATCGGTTTCTCTGCCGCCTATTACGTCAGCACGCAGGGTGTAATAAGTGTTGTCGCCCGAAGTTTCAACCTCGGTAACGGTTGCTTTAACCGACAAACCTTCACCAACAAGCTCAAGCGCAGGTGAATAGACCAACGCCTGCGCACAGACAAAGCTGATGCAGGCAGCCAGAACGCTGACGGCACAAACCGCATAATCCGCCCTGCCGCTCAGCCGCTTTACAAACAAAGCTGTTACAGCAAAGCCGACGGCACACGCCACAAGCACCCATACGTTCACACCTGCAACAACCATCATTGCAAGCGCCGCCGTATAAGTGAAACCTACAAGGGCAAACGGACGTGGAATCATGTGAAGATGAGGGGTAACTCCTCGAGGAATACGATATCGTCACGCTGTACGGCATCACCCTCGGCAAGCACAGCCGCCTTGGCAACCACCTGAGCATCAAAATGAGCCATAAGCTTTTCCATAGCGGTAAGCGACTCACCCGTGCTGATAACGTCGTCAATGATAACAACCTTTTTGCCCTTTATCTGCTCGCCGTCTG
>JAFOBC010000182.1 GCA_017382015.1 Clostridia bacterium | reverse complement strand
CTGTGTGATATGCTCGTAAGAAAAATCAAACTGACCCTTGCGGATACCGCACTTCGTCTGGATAATAAGCTCTTCTCTCAGCATCGAAGCAACCGCCTTGCCGAAAACCGTTTCGCTGTTGCCGCCGCCGTAAATATCGGCATGGTCAAAGAAAAACGCTCCGTTTTCAACGGCTGTATTAACAAAAGCTGATGCTTCCTTTTCGTTCATATTGCTGATTCGCATACAGCCTACAGCAACCGTCGGCACCTGCAGGCCGCTTTTTCCCAGATTAATTTTGTACATAGAACACACTCCTCACTTATAAATCAATATCAATATTATATTCGCTGTCAATAAGCACATACTCCAGCCCGTACTCATCGGCAAGCTTTTTCACCTGCGCATTATCACCCAGCACACCTTCAACCGTACAGTCATCGTAAAGGCGGCTTTCGATCACGCAGGCGTACTTTTTTATATCGTCAAAGTGATTTCTTATGTAATCCTCGCTCATAACAAGGCAGTAATACTTTATCTGCGTAAGGTATTCCTCAGCAAAATCAGCCTGCCAATCAAACGGAATATAACAACCCTCAACGGTAAGATTCTGCTTATTCTCAATGGCGGTTTTGATAATCTCACGCACAATCGGCCACAGATATGCCGTCAGCTCTGCATCATCGCTGAGCGGTGTAAGATCTGTGTTGCCGCTGCGGATAAGCCCCATTTTGAGGTGATCAACCGAAAGATAAGGGTATTTATATTTTTCGAGCAGCTTTTGCGCGAGGGCAGTTTTGCCCGTGTGCGATGCGCCCGTTATAATTACAACCACAGCCACTCACCTCCGTATTTTTATTAACAGAATTATAGCACAACTGCCGCAAATTACAACTCAAAATTTATAAAGCGCCTCTGTTTATATTGCCAAATTGCAAAATATGTATTATATTATAACCATAAAAACGCAAACGGAAGGTGAACAAAAATGTCATTCAGCGAAATTTTAAACCACGTCAAACAGATTATATGCACTCTTTTTGCGCTTATCCTGCCTTTCATCGGCATCGGCGACATTGAGGATTACGGATCAAAAGCACCCGAAGCAGAAGAAGTGACAAGAATTATGTCGTTCAACGTGCGCAACGGTGAGCTTGAGCGCGGCAAAAACGTACCTCAGCTTATTGCGGACTATATGCCCGATTCCGTAGGACTGCAGGAATGTGAGGGCACTTGGTATATGAGCCTGAGCACATATCTCAAAAACTGCTACGGCATAGTAGGTGTAGGCAGACTCACAGGCATTAAATGCATCGGTGAAGCAACGGCGATTATGTACCGCAAGGATAAATACGACCTTGTTGACAGCGGCACGTTCTGGCTTTCCGAAACACCCGATAAGGTTTCTGTCGGCTGGGATGCACAGCACAACAGAACATGCACCTGGATAATACTCAAAGACAAGCAGACGGGCGAAGAGTATGCCCACATCAACACTCACCTTGACCATATGGGCGAGCAGGCACGCACAAACGGACTTGCACTCGTGCTCGAAAAGGCAGAGAGCTTTGATATGCCCGTAGTTGTAACGGGTGATTTCAACTTCCCAAAATCAGACCCGCTCTACACTCAGCTTATTTCGGGCAACCTTACAGACACACAGGACGTTGCAGAAACAACAATGTACGGCAAAACCTACCACGGCTACAACGGCGGTGAAGACGGCGAGCCGATTGACTTCATCTGCGTAAACGGCAAGATAACAGACGTTAAAGAATACAGAATTGTAAGAGACGTATACGGTGACACGTACATTTCTGACCACTTCCCGATTTTCGCCGATATGGTATTCTGATCTGATATAAAAAGTTAAGGATAGCTACTGCAAAACTGCAGGCAGCTATCCTTATTTT
>JAFOBC010000181.1 GCA_017382015.1 Clostridia bacterium | reverse complement strand
CCCATGGACAGACCCCCTTGTCGGAATAGTCAGCTCATATAACGAAATTGTGCCCGGTCATATGAACATAGACAAAATCGTTGATGCTGTCAAACTCGGCGTTGCAATGGCAGGCGGAACACCGGTTGTTTTCCCTGCAATAGCGGTCTGCGACGGCATAGCAATGGGTCACACGGGTATGAAATATTCGCTCGTAACCCGTGACCTTATTGCCGATTCAACTGAAGCAATGGCGCTTGCTCACGGCTTTGATGCTCTTGTTATGGTGCCCAACTGCGATAAAAACGTTCCCGGTCTGCTTATGGCGGCGGCAAGGCTGAATATCCCTACGGTTTTTGTCAGCGGCGGACCGATGCTTGCAGGCAGAGTGAACGGCGCAAAAACAAGCCTTTCTTCGATGTTTGAAGCTGTCGGCGAATACGGCGCAGGCAAAATCACCGAAGAAAAGCTGCGTGAATATGAGTGCAAAACCTGCCCGACCTGCGGCTCGTGTTCAGG
Source organism: Clostridia bacterium (assembly GCA_017382015.1). Lineage (GTDB taxonomy): Bacteria > Bacillota > Clostridia > Oscillospirales > Acutalibacteraceae > UBA8612. Next base: position 2,319 of record JAFOBC010000181.1, on the reverse strand, counting down.
TATGTATACTGCAAATTCAATGAACTGCCTCACCGAAGCTCTCGGTATGGGACTCAAAGGCAACGGAACAATTCCTGCCGTTTACTCCGCAAGAATTGAGCTTGCAAAGCACGCAGGCATGGCGGTTATGGATGTCCTGAAGAAAAATATCCGTCCCCGTGACGTTATGACGGAAGAAGCATTTATGAATGCCCTGACGGTTGATATGGCTCTCGGATGTTCAACAAACAGCATGCTCCATCTTCCTGCAATCGCACATGAATGCGGAATAGAAATCAATCTTGATATTGCAAACAAGATAAGCGAAAAAACACCCAATCTTTGTCACCTTGCACCCGCAGGCAGAACGTATATTGAAGATCTTGACGAAGCCGGCGGCGTTTATGCCGTTATGAACGAGCTTTCAAAGAAAAATCTGCTCAATCTCGATTGCATAACCGTAACGGGCAAAACCGTCGGCGAAAAGATAGATGGATGTATGAATTTCAACCATGATGTAATAAGACCAGTTGAAAATCCCTACAGCGAAACGGGCGGTATTGCTGTTCTTCGGGGTAACCTTGCTCCCGACGGCAGCGTTGTCAAACGTTCCGCGGTTCTTCCCGAAATGCTTGTTCATGAAGGTCCTGCAAGAGTTTTTGACTGTGAAGAAGATGCACAGGCGGCAATCAATGCAGGCAAAATCAAATCGGGTGATGTTGTTGTTATCCGTTATGAAGGTCCCAAGGGCGGACCGGGCATGAGAGAAATGCTCAACCCCACGTCAGCTATTATGGGAATGGGTCTGGGCAGCAGCGTTGCGCTTATCACTGACGGCAGATTCAGCGGTGCAACGAGAGGCGCCTGCATCGGCCACGTTTCACCCGAAGCTGCAAGCGGCGGTATGATAGGCGTTGTCGAAGAAGGCGACATTATCAGCATCAACATCCCTGAAAACAAGCTTGAACTCAAGGTGGACGAAAAAATCCTTGAAGAACGAATGAAAAACTTTGTTTCCAAGAAAAAAGAGCTTTCGGGTTATCTCAAAAGATACGCTGCACTTGTTTCAAGCGGAGCGGAGGGTGCGATTCTGAAATGAAGAACGAAAAATTAAATGAGTTATATTTAAAACTGAATTCCCTATGCATTTTCAGAGCCTTGCTTTCCGATTCGGTTATAAGCAAGCTGATGAAATATCTGGAATCTGTTGAAAATGCAGATACGGCCGAAAAAATCAGCCTTTATTCCGGATTTGTTTCTGCATTATACGAAAATAACAAGGTCAGCCTTGCAAGGCACGTACACACTGTTGTCGGAAACAATGAAAATGCTTATGTTAAAATCGTCGGCAGCGGAAAAGCAGGCTCGCCCACGATGAAAAAATGCGTTGATGCAGAGATTGAAATTTTGCAATCCGTTGCAGATTTAACTCCCGCAGAGATTCAGAGTGCGATTGAATGGAACGGGTTTCTTCCCGTGTTCAAGGCTGAAAAAGTTGATTTGGCAAACGATTACGCAAAGCGAACAAGGAATATCGGCAAATACGGCTACGGCATTTATGCGAAAAATCATATGTTTCGAATTGACAACGGAAAAATCGTTCCCGTTCTGCATCCCGATGAAATCACACTTTCCGACCTTATCGGATATGAACGTGAAAAGAAAATTATTCTTGATAACACAAAAGCTCTGCTTGAAGGCAGAGCGGCGGCGAATATTTTGCTCACGGGTGATGCCGGCACGGGCAAATCCTCAACGGTCAAAGCCGTTGTCAACGAGCTTCACAAAGAAGGCTTGCGGATAATCGAGGTGCGTAAAGAACAGCTCCGTGAAATCCCCGTCATTCTTGACGAGCTTTCGGATAATCCGCTGAAATTCATTTTGTTTATTGATGACTTATCTTTCCAAAAGGATGATGATAATTTCAGCGCACTCAAAGCAATTCTTGAAGGCTCTGTATCGGCAAAATCAAAAAACGTTGTCATCTATGCAACGAGCAACCGCCGTCATCTTGTCAAAGAAAAATTCAGTGACCGTGAGGGTGATGACGTTCATTTCAAAGATACCGTTCAGGAAATCATCTCCCTCTCGGACAGATTCGGAGTTCATATCACTTTCAATAAACCGAACAAAGAAACGTATCTTGATATCGTTCGCAGCCTTGTAAATAAAAAAGGCATTAAATGCGATACAGCTGAACTTGAAATAAAAGCGTAACAGTTCGCCCTCGAAAAAGGCTCACGCTCCGCCAGAGCGGCAAAGCAGTTTGTTGAAAGCTTTATCTGATTAATAGGAGAAAAGAAATGTTTTTCGAAGAAATAAAAATTAATATGACGGTGG
>JAFOBC010000180.1 GCA_017382015.1 Clostridia bacterium | reverse complement strand
TGCAGAAAGTTGCGATTTCTCCCATTCTCTTCTGCGGTGAAATGCCGGATGCGTCGCTCTGCTCGGGATAGTATTTGAGCGAGTAGCTCTCGAATGTAGAGCGCCTGAGGGGAGCATATTTCTCGATTTCGCTTTTGGCAGTTTCTATCAGCATTTCACGCTGGCAGGTGCAAATGCCGTCGTCTGTGATGCCTGTGTCGTCGCAGACGTTACATACATATTGCGCCTCAAGGTAGTTTTCGGGCAGACCTGCGGCGATAAGCAGCTGTTTGCGCTCTGCCTGAGCGGCAAGGCTTTCTTTTGCCAGCTTTTCGACGTATGAAGTTGCCTGAGCGCCCTTTGATATTGCGGCAACCGCTTCAGCACCGAGCATCGCGATGCGGCTCTGAATTTCAACGAGTTTAGGGATTTTTATGTATGCATCGGCACGTCTTGTTTCAAGAGCTTCTTCGGCATCCTTGCGGCGCTTTTCAATTTTTCCCTGAGCAAGCAGGTATGTGCTTTTACTGTAGCCCATAACTTATCCCTCTCCTTCGTCCTTTTTCTTCTTTTTGTACACAAGCGGAGCTGTTTCCGACCGTCTGTCAAATTCGTCAATGTCGTATGATGCTTCGTAACCCTGTGTCTTTTTCTTCTGTGCAGTTTTTTGCTTTTTGGCGGTGCGCTGTTGTTTGGCTTCTTCAACCTGAGCGACACAGGTTATGCCGAGGTCGTGCCAGTTTTCGAGCACCTTGTTCATATAAGGAAAACTGACTTTGTCTGTGTGGTTTGCCATCTCCTCATATGCAAGATAAATCATATCGATGTCAAATTTCAGTTCGTTTGTCCAGTGTGCGAGGTAACTGCTTTGCGAAGCTGTGGGTCTTGGTGTGCTGATGCCTGTCAGTTCGCAGAGCTTTTTCCATATGCCGTCGCAACGGTTGAGCAGGTGAATCTGCTCATCAGCCTTCTCTATGGAGTCAATTTCTTTTTCGCTCCACGTTTTAGCGGCTTTTGAGATGTAGCCGAGTGAATTTTTGCCTATTGATACGCAGTATTCGATGAGCATCAGCAAAACCTCAACGGGCAGACCGTAAAAATCGTGTATCATCAGCAGTGTTGACTGGCTGTCGTAGCCGATTGTTTTGCCAAGCTTCTTCTGTGCCTCGTTGAACAGGAACTGAATCTCAGGGCTTTCCTTTGTGCGCTTGAGAACCTGTTCTGCTGTCGGGCGTGTATGCTCTATTTCCGGCTTTTGTTCAATTGGTGTGTGTTCTTTTGCGGGCGCTGTATATGCAGGCTCTTCTGCTACTGCAGGGGCTTGGCCGTTTTCAAGCACGATTCCGCACTCAATCCAGTACTGCATAGCATCTGTTGCGTCAGCGCTTTTCATATTGAGGGCCTTACAAAGCTCCTCCATCGTCGGGTTTTCTGCCGCGTGGCGTAACAGCCAGAGCAGAACCTTGATCTGTGCGGCACCGGCAAGCTTGAGGTGCTTGTCCGTCACCACTGCAGGCACGCTGAAAGACAGGCCGAACATCATCTGCGGATTTATTGAAAATTCCATAAAGCGGCAGTTCCTCCTTTTTGGCAACATTTGTCGATTATCTAATCAACTAATATACACCAAAAAATAAAATTAGTAAATACTAAACACGAAAATTTAAAGTAAATAAAATATAAACAAATTTGACACTATGGTAGCATTATGGTATATTTAAAATGGTTAGATTTGCTGATATTTCGATTTGTCAGCAGCTTTGCCGTGCCGTTATATACGGCTTAAGGAAGGTAGGATAGAAGGAAAGGAGTAAATCATGAACCCCGTAAAAATTGAACATTTCGGAATACAACGTAAGATTGTTTCCAATATGACAACCCAGTCATGGCAGGAGATTCCTCACGCAGGCCCCGTTGTCGAGTTTGATATAACCGACCTTATGGCTCAGTTCAATATTCTGCGTAATTCCGGCAAGCTCAAACACAAACTGAGCATAAACACACTTATGCTCAAAGCAATCGTTTTAGGTCTTAAGGAGTCGCCGAAGCTCAACGCACATCTTGAGTTTAACCGCCACTTTGTCAAAGGTAAGCTCAAGTATTTTGATGAGGTGCATTTTTCAATCCCGATGCAGCTTCCAAACGGCGAAATGATGACCATCAACTGTCATAATTTTGAGAGTAAGACTCTCGATGAAATGACCGAGTATATGCAAGATGTAACACGCAGACTTCAGAACACTAACCTCACGGAGGCGATGTTTGAGGTTTCGATGGATAACACCATTACTGCCCTTAAAAAAGGTAAGTTTAAGACAGTTATCTGCCGACTTCTCGGTGCAAAAATCGGCAAGCACAAGGTTAGAACCCTGAGCGGAAAGGCCAAAAAAGAGTATCTCAGCATTCCCGAGAGCGACAGAATCACAAAGCGTGATATCGAGCAGGGCACAATCACCGTCAGCAACCTTGGCTCAATTGACAGAGGCAGACACGGTTTTTGTCCTATCCTCGAAATTATTCCGCCTCAGACAGCTGTTATTGCGCTCTTTTCAGCAACGGATAAGCCTGTTGTTGTCGTGAACGACAAGGGTGAAAAAGAGATTGCAATTCGCACAATTCTTCCCATGACAGTGCTCTTCGATCACCGCGTGTGTGAGTATGGTGACGTAGTCGGCTTCCTTGACAAAATTCAGGATATCTGTGACCATCCTGAGCAGATAATGGAGTGGTAATTTTGCCTAAATACAGTATAGTTGTCCCTGTATATAATGCCGAAAAATATCTCGAAGAGTGCGTTAACTCCGTCTTGTCGCAGAGTGTTACTGATTTTGAGCTGATACTTGTTGATGACGGCTCAACAGACAACAGCGGACGTATGTGCGATTCTTTTGCCTCTTGTGATGAACGTGTCAAAGTTATTCATCAGCAAAACAGCGGCCCGATTCCCACAAGATTCAACGGCGTAAAAGAGGCTTCGGGTGACTATATCCTTTCTCTCGACAGCGATGATTATTGGTTGGACGGTTTGCTTGAAAAAGTTGACGAGTCAATTAACCGTTTCGCTTGCGATATGCTGATTTTTCGCCTGCAGAAAGGTTCTGCTCCGTGTCATGAATTCTGGGACGGAGAAAGGGAAAAAGTTGACCGTGGAGAGTTCTTTCAGACAAGCCTCAGAGAGAGCGGAATGAACAGCATCGTAATCAAAGTCTGTGATCGTTCGTTGTTTGAAAACGTTGATATATCAAGCGTTATGAGCGTTCGCAACTCTGAGGATCTGCTCATTTCAACGATGCTGGCACGCAAGGCAAAAAAGATAAGTTACATACCTGACGTTCTCTATTTTTACCGCACAAACGACACTAATATTTCCAGCAGAATCGACAGAAACGCGCTTGAAGAATATATGCTTTCGCGTACTGCTGTGTGGAGAGAGCTTGAGCGTCTGGGACTTGATAATGACGATAACAGAAAGCTGTTAAATACAGGCTTTCTCCGACGTGTTGCAGACCTTGTTTTGCAAATGAATTGCAGTTGCGCTTCACGGCAGGAAAAGCTTCAGTATATCTCTGAGCTTGCTGATAATGAGGATTTTGTGCGTATAATGCAGTCGGCGGATTTGTCGCAGCTCGGTAAGGCAAAACAGCTCAGGTTGAAACTGCTTTATTCGCACAGATTCAGTTTGCTTATAATGTTAGATACTATCAGGACGAAGGTGAGATAGATGGGAATGAGCTTTAAGGATAAGCTTAATATTATGAAAGTTCTCTCCAGTGAAGAGGGCAGAGAAAAATTCAAAGAGATGTTTGAACTCAAGCTCAGGTCACAGAATGCGCGTGAAGCGACAGCAAAGTGTATATCTGCTGCTCTGGATGGCGTGACGGGTATTACAGAGCTTAAGCTCTCTGCGGGAGAAGCGGATTTCTTGCCGCTCTGCGTAACTGTAACTGCTGACGGTGAAACAAAGCGTATTGAAGCCGCTCAGCCTGCTGACGCTGATTTCGATTACGCAGATATCTGTGCGCAGTTCAATGCTCTTGTATCTGAAAACGAAGCTGAAAAAAATGAGTTTTTGCAGAAAACGGCAGCAATGCTTGAGGGCATAATTAACGAAAACGCAGCTGCGTCAGAAAATTTTGCCGTGCAAATTTGTTAAAAATACGCATATTTCCAAAAAAGAAATAAAAATGTTGATTGATGTTATATAATGTCAAACAGCAATATACAAATATAACATTTGAGAGGAATGAATTCACCATGAGTAAGTTCACAAAAATCGTAGCTCTTCTTATGGCTCTTGTTCTTTGCCTTTCCTTCGCAGCTTGCGGCGGAAAAGATGAGCCCGAAACAACAACAGCTCCCGAAGCTACAGAACAGGCAGATGCACCGATCGACGAGCAGACAACAGCTCCCGCTCAGGCAGACACAGAGGATGAGACCCAGGCTGAGGGTGATATCACAACTGAGGCTGTAACTGAGGCTGAGGGTGAGGCTACAACTGAGGCTGCATCCGAATCTGAGTCAAAGAGCGAAGCAGATTCCACAAAGGTTAATGCTACAACAGCAGCAAAAACAACAACTCCGGCAAAAACAACAACTGCAGCAAACGTAACTGCTCCCACAAATGCACCTGCAGCATCCAAGAAGCCTGAAGGCACAGCAGCAATTGTTGAGTACTTCAACACAGCTGTAAACAAGGTTAAGACAAACGCTAAGAGCGTACAGCAGAAGTACGTTAACAACTACCTTGCAGCTTCCGCAACAGTTCCCAGCGGTCTCAGCGGCATTTACAAGATGCTCGGCGGTGACGAATGGCTCGACGGTATGCTTAAAGATAACAGCCAGGGCTCAGCTACATTCTCAACAAAAGCAGACATCCAGGCTAAGTTCCCTGTAGAGGGTATGACATGGGCATCAAAGCTCACAGCAGCGGACGTTAAGTCAGCTACATGCACAGAGGCTAACGGCGTTTACACAATCACAATCATCACAAAGCCGGACGGCAAGTCCAGCACAATCGATTACGGCCAGGGCCACGCACCCAAGGCTCTCAACGCTGTTCCTCCCAGAATCATCAACGATAACATTCCCGGTATTGCTACCAGCATTACAGGTACAGCTGCTATGAACTATCCTTTCGGTAAGGTAGTTATCACAGTTGACGCTGCAACAGGCAATGTTAAGACTGCTGATTATGATGTTCAGTGGACAATCAACTTTGACAAGGCAGGCGCTATCATTCCCCTTGGTACAAAGTCATCCTACGTTGTAACATTCTAAATTTCAAACATAAAAATCCCACTCTCCTGCAGAGTGGGATTTTTTATTTTGTCCATATTTATTTATTGATTTATATTTGTATTTTTGGTAAAATGATAATGTATAGCTATAATTAAACTATGAGGTGTTAGTGGTGGCAGATTTTGAATTTATGAGAGTCAGAGCAGCTGAGCTCAGAGATCAGCTTAACTATCATATAAAGCGTTATTACGATGAGGATTCACCAGAAATAACTGACTATGAGTACGATATGATGATGCGTGAACTCAAGGAGATTGAGTCTGTTTTTCCTCAGCTCATCACATCTGATTCACCGACTCAGCGTGTAGGCGGTACAGCTTCCGAAAAGTTTGCGCCGGTTGTTCATACTGTCCGTATGGAGAGCTTGCTTGATGCATTCAGCACCGAGGAACTTGACGCTTTTGATCAGCGCGTAAAGCAGGCGGCAGGTGAGGTGCGCTATGTTGTTGAGCCTAAGATTGACGGTCTTTCCGTTTCGCTTGAGTATGAAAACGGCAGATTTGTTCGCGGTTCAACTCGCGGCGACGGTGACGTAGGCGAGGATGTAACACATAACCTTCTCACAATCAAGTCAATTCCGCTTGAACTGAATGAAAAATTGCCTCTTCTCGAAGTCAGAGGCGAGGTTTATATGCCCCACAGCAGTTTTGAGGAGCTTATTGCAAGGCAGGACGAAGCAGGGGAGAAGCCGTTCAAAAATCCCCGTAATGCTGCCGCAGGTTCACTCAGGCAGAAGGATTCTGCCGTAGCCGCTACCAGAGGCCTTGATATATTTGTTTTCAACATTCAGCGCATAGAGGGTAAGGAGCTTTCTTCCCATAAAGAGTCGCTGGATTATCTTACCTCACTCGGTTTTAAAACAGTGCCCGATTATAAATGCTTTGACAGCTTTGATGCTGTTAAAGAGCGTATTGCAAGTATCGGTGAGATGCGCGGTACGCTTCCCTTTGATATTGACGGTGCGGTTATAAAGGTTGATGAGTTTTCAAAGCGCGATACTATGGGCAGTACGGCAAAATTCCCCCGTTGGGCAGTTGCTTTCAAGTATCCGCCTGAGGAGAAGGCCACAGTTCTTCGTGATATCGAGGTTGCCGTCGGTAGAACAGGTGTTCTGACGCCTACAGCTGTTTTTGATCCTATTCAGCTTGCAGGTACAACAGTCAGCCGTGCAACCCTCCACAATCAGGATTTTATCAACGAAAAGCAGATTGCTCTTGGTGATACCATTGTTGTGCGTAAGGCAGGCGATATTATCCCCGAGGTGCTCAGTGTGGCTGAGCATTGCGGTGAGAGTGTGTTCACTCTGCCCGATGTATGTCCCTCGTGCGGTGCGCCGGTTGTGCGTGAAAACGGTGAGGCGGCCGTGCGCTGTAATAATTCCGATTGTCCCGCACAGCTCAAACGCAGGCTTATTCATTTCTGCTCAAGAGATGCAATGGATATTGAAAGCCTTGGTGAAGCCGTAGTTGAGCTTCTTGTTGATAAAGGCCTTGTTTCGGGTGTGGAGGATATTTATACCCTCACATCGGATGACCTTATCGGTCTTGACCATTTTGCAAAAAAATCGGCAGACAACCTTGTGAAGGCTGTTGCCGATTCAAAAAACAATGATTTGTATAAGCTGATTTTCGGTCTTGGTATACGCCATATCGGTCAGAAATCTGCAAAGCTTCTCAGTGACTTCTTCATCACAATGCAGGCTTTACAGCAGGCAGACGTTGATGAAATCTCGAAGATTGAAGGCTTTGGCGGTATTATGGCGCAAAGTGTTGCTCAGTATTTTGCTATGCCGCAGACGGCTGAGCTTATCGAAAAGCTCACACAGCTGGGTCTTAATATGAAATCGCTTCGTGAAATTGAGAGCGATAAGTTTGCGGGCAAAACCTTTGTTCTTACAGGCACTCTGCCTACCTATACTCGTAATCAGGCCGCAGAAATAATCGAAAAATTCGGCGGTAAGGTTTCTTCTTCCGTTTCTAAAAAGACCGATTTTGTCCTTGCAGGCGAGGATGCGGGCAGTAAGCTCAAAAAGGCTAACGACCTGGGCGTTACCGTCATCAGCGAGGAGCAGTTTAACGAAATGATATCAGAGTGAGCCTTCTCTGAATGCTCGCTCAAACCATACATCGCTGGCTTCAAACGCTTTACCGTTCAGGTAGTTGAGAATGCCTGCATCTGTTGTGAATGAAAACTGAAGACGGTATGAGTAAAGGCATTGCTTTTTGTAGCCGCCCTTCTCTTTGTTCATTGCATTTGTGCCGTATTTACCGTCACCGAGCAATGGATGTCCGATATGCGCAAGGTGCGCCCTTATCTGGTGTGTCCTGCCTGTCAGCAGTTCAACTCTCACAAGGCTGAGGTTATCCTTCTCGTCAAGCACCTTGTAGCGTGTGCGTATCTCTTTGGAGTCAGGCTTTTGTGTGTCAAATACCTGCACCTTGTTCTTCTTTTCGTTTTTTATGAGGTATGCCTTGAGGGTGGCTTCTTTCTTTTCAAATCTGCCGTGAGCAATGCACAGATAAATTTTGCTCAGCTCTCTGTCTTTGATTTTCTGGTTTAAAATCCTGAGCGATTCAGCATTTTTAGCGGCAATTACAATACCGTCCGTGTTGCGGTCAATTCTGTTTGCAAGCGCAGGGGCGAACGAGTTTTCACCCTTGGGGTCATACTCTCCCTTTTCGTACAGGTAGCGTTCAACCCTTGTGATGAGTGTGTCGACGTATTCGCCCTCGTCGGGGTGGCTGAGTAAGCCTACCTTTTTGTCAAGCAGTAGTATGTTTTCGTCTTCGTAGATGATGTCGAGCTTTGTTGAAGCACGCAGAAAATCGTACTTTTCCGGTGCGGCTTCAAAAAACTCGTCGTTGATATACATCTCAACAAGGTCACCTACCTGAAGCCTTGTGGAGATTTCGGCACGCTTGCCGTTTACTTTGATTCGCTTGAGGCGGATGTACTTGTACATCAGCGCCTGGGGCAGAAGCGGCACAGCCTTTGTGATAAATTTGTCAAGCCTTTGTGAGGCGTCATTCTGTTTTATTGTAAAGCTTTTCATATGTATCAACACCTAAAAAATAATGGAACAATAATAACACAATTTCGTTTTTTAATCAATATGTCAGAGGAGTGAGAACAGTGGATAAATTCGTGCTTCATTCAAAATACAAACCTACTGGCGACCAGCCGCAGGCTATCAGTGCGCTTGTAGACGGCATAAATAAGGGTTATGATGAGCAGACTCTGCTTGGTGTTACCGGCTCGGGTAAAACGTTCACAATGGCAAACGTTATCGCTCAGGTAAATAAGCCCACGCTTGTTCTTGCCCACAACAAAACCCTTGCCGCACAGCTTTGCAGCGAGTTCAGAGAGTTTTTTCCTGAGAATGCTGTTGAATATTTCGTCTCTTATTACGACTATTATCAGCCCGAGGCATATTTGCCCACAACCGATACTTATATCGAAAAAGATTCAGCCGTTAACGACGAAATAGATAAACTGCGCCACTCTGCAACCTGTGCTCTTGCCGAGAGACGTGACGTTATCATTGTTGCGAGCGTTTCCTGCATATATACTCTGGGCAGCCCGTTTGATTACAAGAATATGCTCATATCTTTGCGCCCCGGTATGGAAAAAAGCCGCGATGAGCTTATCGAAAAGCTTGTCAGCATCCAGTATGAGCGTAATGACATAAATTTCATCCGTAATAAATTCCGCGTCAGAGGTGACGTTGTAGAGATTTTTCCTGCCTACTCGACTGATACGGCAATACGCGTTGAGTTTTTCGGCGACGAGATTGACCGTATAAGTGAAATCAACGTGCTTACAGGCGAGGTCAAATCGCTGCTTACCCATGCCGCGGTGTATCCTGCATCGCACTATGTTATTCCGCAGGAGAAGATGCAGGAGGCAATCGACAGAATCTTCAACGAAATGGCTCACGTCTATGCTGACTTTGTTGAGCAGGGCAAGTTGCTCGAAGCTCAGCGAATCAAGCAACGTACGGAATACGATATTGAAATGTTGCGCGAAACCGGCTTTTGTAAGGGCATCGAAAACTATTCCCGTGTGCTTTCGGGTATGCCGCCCGGGTCTATGCCTTTTACGCTTCTTAACTATTTCCCCGATGATTTTCTGCTGTTTGTTGACGAATCTCACGTTACATTGCCGCAGGTAAGGGGAATGATAGGTGGTGACAGAGCACGAAAGGAGAATCTGGTAAATTTCGGCTTCCGTCTGCCGTCAGCGTTTGATAACCGTCCGCTGACCTTTGATGAGTTTTATGAGCGTACGGGTCAGAAGATATTTGTAAGCGCAACACCGGGCGAATTTGAGCGTAATAAGAGCGCTCAGATTGCCGAGCAGCTTATCCGACCGACAGGCCTGCTTGATCCTGAAATATCAGTACGAAGCACAGAGGGACAGATAGATGACCTGCTCGGTGAAATCAATAAAAGAACAGAAAAGGGTGAGCGTGTGCTTGTTACAACGCTTACCAAAAAAATGGCTGAAAACCTTACCGACTATTTCAGCGAGATGGGTGTAAACGTGCGCTATATGCACCACGATATTGATACAATCGAGCGTATGCAGCTTATCCGCGGTCTGCGCCTTGGCGAGTTTGACGTGCTTGTGGGTATCAACCTTCTGCGTGAGGGTCTTGATATACCCGAGGTATCGCTTGTTGCAATACTTGATGCGGATAAAGAGGGCTTCCTGCGTAGCGAAACCTCGCTTATACAGACTATAGGCAGAGCTGCCCGTAATTCAAACGGTGAGGTTATAATGTATGCCGACAGCGTCACTCCGTCAATGGAGCGTGCGCTTGAGGAGACCGCACGCCGTCGTGAGAAACAGATGGCGTATAACGAGGCGAATGGTATAACTCCGCAGACGATCGTCAAGCCTGTTTCCGATGTGCTTGAGATTTCCGCTAAATCAGACAGCGAAAAGAGCGATAAGCAGCTCAGCCGTGCAGAGCGCGAAATGCTCATCAAACAGCTTACCAATGAAATGAAAGCGGCGGCAAAGATACTTGAGTTTGAGCATGCCGCTTACCTTCGTGACAGGATAGAAAAACTCAGACGAGGTAAATAAATGAGAGAGAAAAAAATTACGGTCAAGGGTGCGAGAGCACACAATCTTAAAAATATTGACGTTGAAATCCTGCGCGATAAGCTTGTTGTTTTTACAGGTCTTTCGGGCTCCGGCAAATCATCCCTCGCGTTTGATACGATTTACGCAGAGGGTCAGCGCCGCTATGTCGAATCGCTTTCAAGCTATGCGCGTCAGTTTCTCGGTCAGATGGAAAAGCCTGATGTTGATTATATCGAGGGCTTGTCTCCCGCAATTTCAATCGACCAGAAAACAACGTCCAGAAATCCGCGTTCAACTGTAGGTACGGTAACCGAAATATATGATTATCTGCGTTTGCTCTGGGCGCGTGTGGGAGTGCCGCATTGCCCCGAATGCGGCAGAGAAATCAAGAAGCAGACAGTAGACGATATTGTGGATAAGATTCTCTCAATGCCCGAAGGCACAAAAATCCAGATTATGGCGCCCGTGGTTAGAGGACAGAAGGGTGAGCATACAAAGGTTTTTGAGTCGGCACGAAAGGGCGGCTATGTCCGCACAAGAGTTGACGGCAATCTCTATGACCTTTCCGAAACAGTAACTCTTGATAAGAACAAGCGACACAATATCGAAGTTATAATTGACCGCCTTGTTGTCAAAGATTCAATTCGCTCCCGTCTTGCAGATTCTGTCGAAACTGCATCAGCTCTCGCAGAGGGTCTGATACTTTGTGACGTTGTTGGCGGCGAGGAGATTCTTTTTTCACAGAATTATTCCTGCCCCGATCACGGCACTTGTATTGAGGAGCTTGAGCCGAGGATGTTCTCATTCAACAATCCCTACGGCGCTTGTCCTACCTGCTCGGGTCTTGGCGAGTTTATGAAAATAGATCCTGATATCATAATTCCCGATAAATCGCTTTCGATAAACGGCGGCGCAATCAAAGCCAGCGGTTGGACAATTCACGAGAGCGGCAGTATTGCAAAAATGTATTTCGAGGGTCTTGCAAAGCATTATAAGTTTTCGCTTGATACTCCGATTGAAGAGTTGCCGAAGAAGATTATCGATATTATTCTCTACGGCACAAATGGCGAAAAAATCACAATGGAGCGCAATACCCAGTACATGACGGGCACTTACCGCTCGGATTTTGAGGGTGTTGTCAACAACCTTCAGCGAAGATATAACGAAACTAACAGCGATGCAATGCGCGGTGAGGTTGAGCAGTATATGGCGGAGCTTTCTTGCCCTGACTGTAACGGCGCAAGGCTCAAAAAAGAGGTGCTGTGCGTAACTGTAGGCGGCATCAATATCAATGAGTTTACTCAGCTTTCAATCTCAAAAGAGCTTGAGTTTATCAATAATCTTGAGCTTTCCGAGCGCGATGCGAAAATCGCAAGGCTCATACTCCGCGAAATCCGCGAGAGACTCAGCTTCCTTGTCAGCGTAGGTTTGGAGTATCTTACTCTTGCACGCTCTGCAGGTACGCTTTCGGGCGGCGAAAGCCAGCGTATCCGTCTTGCTACGCAGATTGGTTCATCGCTCACGGGTGTGCTCTATATCCTTGATGAGCCGAGCATCGGTCTGCATCAGCGTGATAATTCAAGGCTTATCGAAACCCTTCGACACCTGCGCGATATCGATAACACACTTATCGTAGTTGAACACGATGAGGAAACGATTCTCAGCGCCGATTATATCGTCGATGTCGGCCCCGGTCCCGGAATTCACGGTGGCGAGATTGTGTTCAGCGGAACTCCTGAAGAGATAATGCAGTGTGAGGAATCCGAAACAGGTCTGTACCTGAGCGGAAAGAAGAAAATTCCCGTCCCTGACGCGAGAAGAAGCGGCAACGGTAAGAAACTTAAAATATGCGGTGCAAGGGAAAATAACCTCAAAAATATCGACGTAGAGATACCTCTGGGCACGCTTACCTGCGTTACGGGTGTTTCCGGCTCAGGTAAATCGTCACTTATCAACGAAATACTCAATAACAGGCTCTCTGCCGAGCTTAACGGTGCGCGCCGCTACGCAGGCAAGCACGATTCGGTAGAGGGTATAGAATATCTCGATAAGGTTATTAACATTGACCAGTCACCAATCGGCAGAACACCACGTTCTAACCCTGCAACCTATACGGGCGTTTTCACCGATATCCGTGATCTTTTTGCCGCAACAACCGATTCGAAAATCAGAGGCTATAAAGCTAACCGTTTTTCGTTCAACGTTAAGGGCGGCCGCTGTGAAGCTTGTCAGGGTGACGGTATTGTAAAGATTGAGATGAATTTCCTTGCCGATATTTATGTGCCTTGCGAGGTTTGTCACGGTGCCAGATATAACCGCGAAACTCTTGAGGTAAAGTACGGCGGCAAGTCGATATACGACGTGCTTGAGATGACCGTAGAGGAGGGTATGAATTTCTTCTCTGCTGTGCCTAAGGTTAAACGTAAGCTGGAAACACTTTTTAAAGTTGGTCTCGGATACATCAAAATCGGTCAACCTGCAACAACGCTTTCGGGCGGTGAGGCACAGCGCGTAAAGCTTGCAACCGAGCTTGCGCGTGTTGCAACGGGCAAAACGATTTATATTCTTGATGAGCCGACAACGGGTCTGCATACAGCTGACGTACACAGGCTGATAAATGTTTTGAAGCAGCTTGTAGAGAGCGGTAATACGGTGCTTGTCATCGAGCATAATCTTGATATTATCAAAACTGCGGACTATATAATTGACCTTGGTCCTGAGGGCGGTGATAAGGGCGGCGAGGTTGTCGCCTGCGGCACACCCGAAGAGGTTGCGGCGTGTGAGCGCTCATACACAGGTCAGTATCTCAAAAAGATGCTGTAATTGTTGTGAATTAAAATAAAGAGGATGTTGAATATGAAGATTAACAGAAAGCATATCAGGGTAATCCGAAAAGTAAGATCGTTTATCAAAGAAATGTGCTTGATTGTAATTTCTATAATTATTTCGGTACTCTTCTGTACAAATTCAGAGATAGTATTCGGAAATTTGGGCTTTACAAAGTCTTTGATTGAATTGTCAGATGCTGCCAGACTTGATAACAATTATAGCGAAAGCATAAAATGGTGCACGATGCTTGCTGAAAAAGAAAATGAATATTCACCGTATGCTTGTCTTGCGTTAGCTGAGATTTATTCAAAAGAATTGGATGTGTGCGATTATGATGTTGCATTTGAACATTACAAGAAAGCTTTAGATTTAATTGTCAATAACAAGGCACATAATGAAAATTACGACGATAATTATGATAATATCTTAAATTCGTATTTGAGTTTTATGCTAACGCAAATAGAAGCTCACCGAAACGATGAGGGTTATGCAATTGATGTATTGCGTAACGATGAGAACGATGAGAACATTAATGATTTTATACAATTGCTGGAGGCTATAAAAACCTTCTTGCCGTCTCAGTTTAAAAATATGAGATTTGAACAGCCGATAAATAAAGACAATGTTATAAGATTTTTCGCTCAGGAAAAGATAACCCTAAATTATTATAAGTGGGAATATGATTCAACAATGGCGTCTTATAACGGAAACGAGGCTTTTTCTTCTGATGAGGAGAAATTGGTGCTTGTTGGTTCGTGGGCGGAATCAATTGATTCAAATAGTTTTTCGACAGTTACCGTATATAAGTATTATAGATATAAGAAGGTATATGGTAGTGAGGATTTTACCCCAACTCAGTTTTTGAAAGAGAATATCAATACTAAAGAAAGGTATTTCATAAAAGATTATATTAACGAAGTTAACATATCGATATTTCGGTCTCAAGAAGAATCGACTACCAAATAATAAAAAGGCTTGCGAGGTTTAATCCTTGCAAGCCTTTGGTTTTATTCAGCTATCTGGTAAATTCTCACGTAGTCTACAACAAATTCGCTGTGGTATGTTTCTTTATCCAGCGGCTCAAGTGCGGCTGCATCAGGCACTTCGAGTGAAACTCTTACCTCTTCTTCAACCTGAGATGTGCCGTTGCCGAATGACGTGCGTGCTGTTTCAACACCGTTGATGTAGAAAATATATTCATCCTCAGTCCACAGCATACCGTATGTGTTGTATTCGTTGTAAATATCGTTGCCGTAGAATGCGCCGAGCATACGGGACTGGTAACCTTCTGTTGCGCCGTCAACACCTGCACAGTGTATTGTCTGCGTAACAGAGTTGTGCATAATCTTTTTGCCGTAGTAGGGGGCTTCAAAAATATCAATTTCAGCGCCGCCTATACCACCCTTGGAATATTCTGCCTCATAAGGATGAGCAGCCATAATCCAGAAAGCGCTCCAGAAAGCGCCGCCGTCGTTAACCTTACAGCGGATTTCGTAGTAACCCTGCTTGTACCATTTTTTCATTGCAAGGTCACCTGAGTACCATCCTGCGCCGAACTGTCCGTCCTCAAGGTATTCTGCCGTGATAACGCAGTTGCCGTCTCTTACCTCAACCTGGCTGGGTGTGCGGTAGCCGCCGCGGCGTATGCCTGTGTTGCAGTATTTCCACACATCTTCGTCAAGCTCTGTTCCTTCAAATTCATCCTCAAAAACAAGGCTGTAACCGTCGAGATTAAGCTCTTCGCCTCGGGGAGTGGTCGGATAGTCAAAGATTGTAAGTCCGAAAAGCTCGATGATTGCAAGAATTGCGGCAATCGCGCCCTTGATGCTTCTGGAAGTGAAAATCTTTTTGAAATAGATTTTCTGCTGCTCGACACCCCACATCTGTCTTGGAGCGAGCTTGAGAGTTTCCGTTAAAAATTTCTCAAACATCTCGAAGCCTCCTTATCTGTTGTCCGGTTTAGCGTTTTTGTGCGGCACGTTTTCCGTAACTGCAGCTATAAGCTCATCAACTGAGATTATTTCAACACCGTCATCAAGATTCTGTATGAAATATCTCAGGCTTGCAGGGCTTACAGTCCAGGGGTGAACGTTGATTACCGTGTAGCCGTTTATGGAGTTGATGTCAGCAGAGTAGCTGTTGATAGCATCTGCCTGCTCTTTAATCC
Source organism: Clostridia bacterium (assembly GCA_017382015.1). Taxonomy (GTDB): domain Bacteria; phylum Bacillota; class Clostridia; order Oscillospirales; family Acutalibacteraceae; genus UBA8612. Next base: position 5,615 of record JAFOBC010000180.1, on the reverse strand, counting down.
ATTCCTCAGTTACCTGTGATATATCACCGCTGGGGTGCCAGAGTGAGTAGCCTACGCTTACAAATGGCTTGTCGTTTGCAAAGAAAACTCTGCCGCGGCCACCGCCGTAGCCGTTGGTGTACGGGTCGGGGTCAATCTGAATTATGCCGCCCTTGATATTGTCATATCTTGCAAAGTAACCGAGCTTGTGTGCATAAGAAGCGTAATCGATTTCGTTGTTGATTTTGTCAAGCAGAGTCATTGTAGTAAGACCGCTCTGGAGCATGGTTGCTGCTGTCAGGTCAGAGAAAGCTCTGACTTCGCTTGGTGACATCATAGAGATTCTTGCATAGCCTGCACCGGAGGGGCCTGTGATGAATGAATCCTCAGGGTCTTTGTTTACAAGTGCCTTTTTAACAGCTGTGGGTGAGAATGTATTCATCTGCGGAGCGAATGTCCATGTTATCGGTATGTCCATATCTTCATATGACTGCCATGTGTGGAACTCCTGATATCCGTTTGAAATCCACTGTGCGTTGTCACCGTCGCTGTAGACAATTGCAACGTAGTGCTTTGTTGGGTCAAGCTCGGGTGCTGTAACGTCCTGACCGAGGTCTGTTGCCTGTGTTTGAATGTTGTGCAGTAGGCTCACATTGAAGCTGTGGTCTGAGGGGATTACGTAGTGACCAAAGCGTGAAGCGCACTGTGTGAACTTGATTTCGTATTTGCACCAGCCGAGAATCATTGCAGAAGGCTCAAGGTCGCTGAAAACGATATCTCTGAAAGCTCTTGCAACGTAGTCGCTGTCTTCAACGTATGTGATGTAAATTTTTTGCTGTACGGCAAAATCACGCAATCCGGATGCGTATGAGTAGAGGTGAACAAGGGTGTCCTTACGGAAGAAATCTTTGTGCTCTTCATAAAAATCACGCTCGTGTGTAAAATCAAGCTCGGTTGTTGAAAGGTCGTACTTCTTTTCCATACCGAGTGCTTTTACTGTCTCTTCTGCAGATACGGGCACAGCAAGCCAACCGTAAACTGTAGTGTAGTTAAATGCAAGGTTAATCTGTGCGTGTGTATCGCTGTCGGAGAAAAGGACGTAACCGTTATCCTTTATGTACGATGCAAAACGGGGGATAAGATTTTTGAGAGTCCAGTAGTTGCCGTTTTCGTCTGTGTAGGAAAGGGTGTGGCCGTTGTCCTTTAAATCCTGAAGCTCAGATTTTGAGTCCATACCGTAGTTGATGAATATCTTAGCTTCAGTACGTGCAATGAGACCCTGAAGGCTCTGTATTGCTGCACGCTCGTCTTTGTTTACTCTGCCGCCTTCTACTACTATTATTTCCTCAGCAATCGGCACGGAGTCAAAGTCGTTGATTACGGAAGAAAGTTCATCTGTACTTAAAGGTTCGGCAATGATACCGGGAAGGTATGAGCCTATGCCGTTGGTTATGTACATTACAATCGCGAGCATAAGTCCTATTGCGGATTTGAAGGTTGCCATTTTTACCACCTCTTGGTTTTATTTTTAAAAATTATAACATAAAAGCCTTTATGTGCGCAACAAAAAAAATCCGCTTGAATTACATTCAGCAACTCAAGCGGAAAGGTTATATTTTATTTAACGGAGTCTTTGACTGAGATAAGACCGTTGAATACACCGACATAAAGTGTGTTGTTGGGGCCGATTGTGATCGGGCCGTAGCTGTTGTTCCAGTTTCTGCCGATACCTGTGAATACCTTGAATACGGTTTCACCTGTGTCGAAATCAACAGCTGTGAGGTACCATGCAACCTTGCCCTCGGGGATACCGTCGTCATCGCTGTCCTCTGCATCGTCATACTCTCTTGTGTAGAGGTAAACAAGACCGTTCTTTGTTGAAAGCTTGGGAACAACCGTGCAGGAAGCTTCCTGGCTCTCCCATGCGATGAATGCATCTGTGCAATCAGCATTGAGGTCGATTCTTACAACACCGGGTTCGCTTGTCGGGTCAGTTACAAGGAAGCCTGAACCGGACTCAGAGTAGTTGTTTTCAACGATGAATGAACGTCCGTGAGCAATAAGGCTGTTTTCGCTTACGCTCTTGCCCTTTGTGAATACGGGAACCTCAGCGATGATGTCACCGTTTTCACGGTCGTAGATGCATACGTGAACCTGCTCGTCAGCGTTGTCTGTGATAGCAACAACCTTTTTGATTGTGCCGTCTGCACAGGGGACGTCAAGCAGTGTGGGTGTAGTACCGCTGCCCTGGTTGATTGCGCCGGGCTTGAGTGTTGTGCCGCGGTCGTAGGATGTTCTCCAGGTGTAGTAGGGTGTGCCGTCGTCCTTGATATCGAAGCGGTACATTGCGTGGTCAGATACGATATAAACACCGTCCTCTGCCATACCGAATGTGTTCTGGATTTCTTCACCCTTGCCTTCGAATGTGAGCTTTGTGAGGTGAATCTCGTCTGTGCCTTTTTCGATGTAGCCAACCTCACCGGGGCGTGTTACAAACCAGATGTTGCCGTTGTAGTCGGGCATAGCGTCTGTGATGTATGAGCCTTCGGGGAGGTAGCTGTTTACGTTGTACTCTTTTTCAACCTTCCACTCGGGTGTGCCTGTGGATTCGTCAACGTAGTAAATCTGGATTACGTTTTCGGAGTTACCGATGATCGGCTTGTCACCTTCATAGAGGTGGCAGTAAGCGCCGCCTGAAGTATCGCTGGAGATTGAAGCGAAGTCAAATCTCTTGATAGCTTCAATTGTGGAAGGACGCTGGGGGAGACGTGTCTCTGCGAGAATCTCAAGTGTGTCGGGATCGAGGAGAAGGAGGCGGAAGCCTACTACGTTACCGCTGATACACATGATTCTGCCCTGACTGTCGAACATACATGTTGCAACAAGACCGCCGAAAACGTTAAGTGAGCGGCTCTTGATAACGGGGTTGACACCGAGAGGGCCCATGTTGTTGTAGCAGCCTGTGTTGTAGGAGTTGCCGTGCATGCCGTTTCTGCCCTCTTCAGCGAGGTAGGGGTTCTGGGGAACTACGATTTCGTCCATCGGGTCAGCAACTGCAACTTCGCCCATAAAGTCGGGGCACTTGTCTGCTGCTGCGGGCTGGCGGATTGCGCCGCCGGGGCTGAGGAACAGCATCAGGAAAGCGGACAGTGCAGTGAGAACCTTGATGAAGATTTTCGATGAGAAGATTGCTTCAAGCATAATTTGTTTTTCCTTTCTGTTTTTTTTAAAATTGCCACTTGAAATTGTAACATTCTTAATGGCAATAGTCAATATAAAATTATTCGAAAAAATAATATAATTGTTGACATTGTGACACGTCGGTGATATTGTTAGTTAAATAAATAAAAAACGGAGGTATATTCCAATGGCAAAATGGCGCGTAGGTATTATCGGTAACGGCGGAATCTGTAAGGGTGCTCATCTTGAAGAGTACCTTAATGATGACAGAATTGAAGTCGTTGCCCTTTGCGATATTATCGAGGAGAGAGCACAGTTCCTCAAGGATAACTATTTCCCCGATGCAGATGTTTACACAGATTACAAGGAGCTTCTCAAGGATGAGAGCATTGACTCGGTAGATATCTGTACACCCAACTATCTTCATTCAATCATTGCTGTTGCTGCTTTTGAGGCAGGCAAGCACGTATTCTGCGAAAAGCCCGACGCTGTAAGCGTTGAGGAAGCACTTCGTATGGATGCTGCTGCTAAAAAGGCAGGCAAAACGCTTATGATTATGCGTAACAACCGCTTTGTTGCTCCCTCACAGTATGCAAAGAAGTATATTGATGCAGGCAAGATGGGCGAAATCTACTGCGGCCGCTGCGGCTGGCAGAGAAGACGCGGCATCCCCGGCAAGGGCGGCTGGTTCACAACTAAAGAGCAGTCAGGCGGCGGTCCGCTTATCGACCTCGGTGTTCACCTTATCGACCTTTCAATCTGGCTTATGGGTAACCCCACTCCCGTTGCTGTTTCGGGCAATACATACTGCAAGTTTGCCGATAACGATTCAAGCGACTCAGTCAATTCCGATTTCGGCGACAAGATGGCGGACGGTACGTTTGACGTTGAGGACCTTGCAATGGGTATGATCCGTTTCGATAACGGTGCAGTGCTTCAGATTGAGTTCAGCTGGGCTTCAAACATCAAGAGTGAAAACCGCTTTGTTGAGCTGAGAGGTACAAAGTCAGGTCTTGAGTGGCGCAACGGTAAGCTCGAAATCTTCACAGAGGAAGACGGACAGCTTCTTGATATCGCTCCCTCAAACATCAACGAAAAACACGGCCATATGTATAACCTCAGTCATTTCTATGATGTTGTTATCGAGGGCGCAAAACCCATCTTCGAGCCTCAGCAGGGCATTGATATGATCAAGATTCTCTGTGCTATCTATGAGTCTGCAAGAACAGGCAAGGAGGTTACTCTCTAATTTGTAATTAATATAACAACACCGCTGTATCGGTTTCGGTACAGCGGTGTTATTTATGGTATTACTCCTTGTTTACAAAGCTCAAGCAATGGTTTGTGAGAAACTTCATCGGCACGCGTGAAACAAGAATAGCGATTTCTAATCCGAAAGCGGCCGCGCTCAAGACCTATGCCCTTATGCTACGCGCAGAAAAGGCAGCAATGAACCGCACACAAAGCGGTGAGGGTGTTGCGTACAGTACGAAAAATGGGGCTGTTGCACAAAACGGACTTGAAAGTCCAAACAAAAGAAAGTATAATAAAAGCACAAAATATGATGAATACGCTTCTCTTGTTGCTCATTGGAGTTATAGCGCAAACACGCAACCAGGTGATATGAGAATCTTTAGCAATAAAGGAAAAGATTTCAGACTTTTAAAAGCAACCGGAAACGGCGGCTACATTGAAATGGCAAGAGGAAATTTTAAGAAGGTGGAATCGATTTATGCTGAGGCTCGACGAGAAATTAACGAATATCGAGAGACTGTTTATGAGAGTGTTGATAGGTATGAAGCTGAACGAAACCGAAATAGTTGGAGTTCTCTCGATGATAAAAGCAGAGGAACAGATGGACAAAATAGTCGGCAAATTGAAGGAAACAGATTTTCAAACGACACCTCAGGAAACAATGAACATAATCTGCCGAGTAATAACGGGAGAAATATAAGCTATTCCGCAAGAAAATCCGATGCTGTACAGCGTATTACAGAAAACTTCGGCTACAGCTCAGCGACAGCAAACAGCATATACAAGGCGGCACGCACACTCAAGCAAAACACGGCAAGCAAGGCGGACACGGATGAACTTGCATATGCTGTTGCAACTGCAATTGAATATCATTCAGCAAAAAATAACCGCTGTATCGAAATCAATCGGTACAGCGGTTTGTTAATTTTAAAACAGCTTATTTAATGAGTGAAACACCTGTCATCTGTGCAGGCTGCTCAAGGCCCATAATCTGGAGCATTGTGGGAGCGATATCGCAGAGCTTGCCGCCTTCCTTAAGCTCGCAGTCGTAACCGACTACGCAGAAGGGGACAGGGTAAGTTGTGTGAGCGGTGAAGGGTGAGCCGTCATCCTCATACATCTTGTCTGCGTTACCGTGGTCTGCTGTGATGAGGACGATACCGCCCTTGGACATAACAGCATCAACAACCTTGCCGACACAC
>JAFOBC010000019.1 GCA_017382015.1 Clostridia bacterium | reverse complement strand
TACGGGGTTTGCAAACTCGGTTGTATCGCCCGCAATGGAATTTAAAACCGAGGGCAAAATCCTCGGCACGGCGGCAAATATGTTCAAAATAGCAGGGCCTGTTATAGTCTACGGCACCGCCGCCGCATTTGTCTACGGGGTGATTTATTGGATAACAACTTTGTTCTGATTTATTATTTCTTCTTTATTCATTATTCTTTGTTCTTTAATAGAATAAAGAATAATGAATAAAAAAGGAAGGCTTGACCAGTTTGGTCAAGCCTTAAAAATTCTTTTGAAAAAACCTTTTTATTTTGCTTTTTGGTTTGAATTGCGTGGGAACAGGAAATGGCTTATCCAATACCCACGGCAGTTCAAAAATATTGCTTATCGAAATTGTAAAATAATCACCCGTCTGTTCATTTGGTGATGCAAATCCGTTGGTAATGACAAGGTTGAAAAACAAATCGTCTTGTATGTCTATTTCGTATTGTCCCATAGTAACAACTTTGCCACATACAGTATAGTCAATACTGATATATTGAATTGTGTTATCTGATTCAACACTCATACACTCGTCGGGCTTCGTTATATCCACGCCAAAGTCAGCAAGAAAAGATTCGAGTTTGGGGAACTTACCTTTGATTTGTGCATAGAAATTCTCGCAGCATTCGCACTCGCAAAGCGAATGTGTTTTATAATATTCTATTGTTTTCTCAATATCAACCTCAAATACATATTCATCTTTTTGAATCGTGGTCATACTTACACCTCGCTTTATTATACATTATACCATACCGCCGTTTTTATGTAAATATTTTTACAAATCGGTGTGTCCTATATTGACAGCACCGAGGGCTACGTTCTCGGCGTCGGTGCAAAAATCTTTCAGATTGCAGGGCCTGTTATAGTCTACGGCACGACAGCGAGTGTGGTGTACGGGGTGATTTATTGGATAACGACTTTGTTTTAAAATTATTATCTATTCAATATTCTTTATTCTCTATTCTCTATTCTCCGTCGGGTAATCCCTCCGCCCCTTCGGGGCACCTCCCTTTAGGCAAGGGAGGCCTTTTACGGTGACGTCGGAATAATATTTTTGCACGCAGATTGATTTATCGGGTTTAATTAAGGGCGGATGAAATCCGCCCCTTGAGTTTTATTTTTTCTGTGACAGCATCCATTCGAGCAATTCTTCGGAGAATGCTTTTTCCCAGCAGTTGTGGCCGACACCCTCATAGAGTGTGCATCTGACGTTGAGATTGGTTTGTCTGAGCCTGTCGATTATATCCGTTGTGTTGCGGGGCAGCACGACCTCGTCGGCCAGACCGTGGAATGCCCACACGGGCATCTTCAGCACAGATGCGCCCCATGCCGCTCCGCCGCCGCAGCAAGGAGCTATTGCGGCAAACATATCCGGGAATGCCATTGAGGTATTCCACGTGCCGTAGCCACCCATACTGATACCGCAGAGGTACACTCTGTCGGTGTCAACCGAAAACTCGGCAATTGTTTGGTCAATGAAATTTTTGATACTCTCAATCCTCGCAACCCAGAAGCTCTCGCACGGGCACTGCGGCATAACAAGAATACAGTCTTTAAGGTTTTCATCGTTTACGATATTTGCAAAGCCATGCACAAGCACCTTATCAAGCTCATCAGCACCGTTGCCTCTTTCGCCTGCACCGTGGAGCTGAATTATCAGCGCAGGGTTGGCGCTGATATTTTCGGGCACATATGCGATATAGGGGAATATTTTATCATAACCCGTTTGTTTTATTACCTTCATACCGTTACCTCGTTCAAAGTGTTATTTTTCTGATTCTCAGGCGGTTAAGCGTACATCCGTCCTCAACACCGCCTGCACAGTAACCGAGCAGAACCGAGCCATCCTGCGTCTCGTGAATTGCAACGTAGCAGTAACCCGAGCGCTCATCCGTTTCGATAAGCTCAAAACCGAAAAAGTTTTTTGTATCATCAATGCTTAACGCAAGGGCAAGCGGAGTTCTTGCGCCTGTCCATACACCGTCAAAATCCTCGTCCCTGCCGTTGTACAGCGGCACGGGATTCCATACAACAATAATTCTGCCGTCACTGAGCCGCTTTGCCGACAGCGGCGATTCCGCACTTGTAAAAAACGAAGGAGAAAGCTCGCACCAGCTCACGCCGCCGTCATCGGAAAAGGTTTCGTACTGTCTGCCCGAATCTGTGCGGATATAGCACCAGAGTCTGCCGTCATCAAGCTCAAGCAGACCCGGTTCCTGCACACCTGTTGTACAGCCGCGAGAAACAGGCAGAGTAATACCCTTGGTAACAGTATGCCACGAATATCCGTCATCATCCGAAGCAAACATATACATTTCACCGGGTGTAATATCCACAGCCATTTTACCGTCTGCCGAAAGTATAATACCGTGCTTTGCCGCAGGAACTAAAATCCTGCCATCCGACGTGCGTATAACCCTGTCGTTGTTGACAACAAAATAGCCTTTGTCTTCACTGCAGAGCACAGGCTCGCCCCAGGTTTTTCCCTCATCACCCGAGCGGATAAGATAGCACAGGCAATTGACCACCTCGGTTTTTGCAAGAAAAAACATACCGATATCGCCGTTTGCCATTCTCATAAGCGTTGTTGACATAAGCGTTGTGGCATTCATCTGACCGTGGGTGATAAGCGGATACGGCTCGCCGAAGGTTTCACCGCCGTCTGCCGAAACGCAGGCATAAATATCTGCCACCGCACCGTCGTCGTCACCCTCTGCGCCGTAGCGTGACCAGGCAAAAAGAATATCGCCGTTACCAAGTGTTATAAATGCGCCCTCGCTGTTGCGGTTATTGTCTGCAGAAGGCGTAAAATCACGAATAATTTTTGAGGTCATATGTTTCACTCCAATACAGGTTTATCGCAGAATTCGATTTCGGGTGCACCCTTGATTCCGTCGGATTCAAACACGATAATTTCGTTTTCACCTTCGTGAAGGAGGGAAGCGGGAATATACAGCGTTCTCTGTGGGCCGATTTCCCAATATCTGCCGATATTGAAGCCGTTGATTACAACAAAGCCCTTGGTGAAATTATCGAGCTTGAGGAAGGTATCCTTTGCCTCATCAACGGTGAGGTAACCTCTGTAAAACGCCGACTTTTCCTCGGGCTGAGATACCGAAAAGCTGAGCTTATCAAGGTTGTCCATCGGCATCGGATATACGTTCCAGTTAAAGTGAATTCTGTCGCCGAGCAGGCATCTGCCGGCAATACCCTTTTTCTTCATCATCTTCGGGCCGAAGTTTGTTCTGCCCATATTTTCGCAAAGAATCGTGAGCACGTCGCCCTCTTTTGCAGTAATATCAACACTGAGCTTTTCATCGTTTGTGTAGATGATGCCGACAAGGTCTTTATTGACGTAAATCTGTGCGCGGTCGCCGATTTCGGTAATTTCAAGCTCGCTCTTTTCGTAATCACGGTTAAGACGTGTCTGATAAACGATATAGCCGTAGCCTGTGCCGTAGTGCTCCATACATCTGGGCACGTCGGAGTGAATCGGAGAAGAGAGCGTATCAAGCACATCAAAAAAGCCGACGGATTCGCCGAGAGTTACCTTTCCGTAAGCTTTTTTCTCACGGTTTGCAGGAACTTCGGGCAAAGGATAATCGATATATTTTTTAATCACGTCGCGCACGGCAAAATATTTCTCCGTCGTGTCGCCGTACTCGGTCAGCGGCGCATCATAATCGTAGCTTGTTACGTCGGGCAGATACTTCTCGTAATGGTTTGCGCCCGAAGTGAACCCGAAGTTTGTGCCGCCGATGAACATATACATATTCAGGCTGCCGCGTGCGAGCATATCGTCAACCGTTTTTGCATAGTCCTCGGCTGAGGTCGTGTGGTGCTTATCATCGCCCCACGCATCAAACCAGCCGTTCCACATCTCCATACACATTTTCGGGCTGTCGGGGAAAAGCTCATCGTGTGCCTTGAAGTTCTCCTCTACCCTGCTGCCGAAATTCAGCGTTGCAAGGCAGCCGTCGATTGTACCGTCGAGCAAATCCTCTTTACCAGTGCCGTCCGAAGTGAAGAGCGGCACGTCAATACCTCTGCGGATAAAGCCGTCACGCAGGTAGTTGAGGTACTGCTTATCGTCGCCGTAGTAGCCGTACTCATTCTCGCACTGCACCATAATCACGTTGCCGCCGTTTGTGCAGAGCAGAGGACGTATTTCGTCACACATACGGTCAAGGTATCTGTCAAAATGCTTTATGTAAGCCTTATTCATACAGCGGATTTCAATATCCTCATCTGACTGAATCCACCACGGCAGACCGCCGAATTCCCACTCAGAGCAGATATACGGGCCCGGGCGTACAATTGCCATAAGTCCCTCTTCGCCTGCAGCTCTGAGGAAGGATGCGATGTCGAGATTTTTTGTAAAATCGTATTCGCCCGGCTGCTTTTCGTGCATATTCCACGCACAATAGGTTTCTACACAGTTACAGCCCATTGCACGAAGCTTTTTGAATATATCCGACCAGGTATCCGGCATATTGCGGAAATAATGCACCGCACCCGAAATGAGCTTGACGGGCTTGCCGTCCTTGATAAAATCCTTACCTCTTATTTCAAAAGTCATATCGCACCTCGTTCGTTAATTCTCGGTATGCACATATTAACACATATCACTCAAAAAGTAAATCGAGTAAAAATATTGACAAATCTTTTGTATTGCAATATTATTACTGTGTGTTTTTATATATTAAATTTAAGGGAGAGAATAGAATTGGTAGACGTACATTGCCATATCCTGCACGGCATCGATGACGGCGCCGGCGACCTGACAGACTCCCTTGAAATGGCACAGCTCGCCGCAGAAAACGGCACAAAAGCAATCTTCGCAACACCCCATTGCAATATGCCGGGGTTCTTCACGAATTTTTGGAACAGCGAGCTTGAACAGCGCCTGAGTGCACTGCAAAACGCAGTAAAAAGCCGCGGCATTGAGCTGACTGTATATCCCGGGCAGGAAATTTACCTTGCGGACGGATTTGCCCAAAAGCTGAAAAAAGGCGAACTGATAACACTCAACCGCTCAAGATACGCTTTGGTTGAGCTTGATTTTTACGAGCGTGAAAACGAAGCATACAAAAAAATCGAATCCCTTGTCAGCGAAGGATACGTGCCGATTGCGGCACACCCGGAGCGATATAAATTCGTCGGCGAAAACCCCGATGCAATCGCAAAGCTTCGCAGACTGGGCGCACTTATACAGCTCAATTCGGGCAGCCTGAGGGGAGCGTTCGGCACAACCCCTGCAAAAATTGCCCATGCCGCACTGCTGCAAGAATCAGCGGACTTTGTTGCAAGCGACGCCCACAGCCAGTACAGCAGGACACCCGACCTTTCGCAGGCACACGAATACATATGCGAAAATTTCTCCTACGAATATGCGCACGTGCTTTTCCGCACTAACCCGCAACGAATTATAAACGACGATGAAATACGGTGACAAACTATGATAAATTTACTTCGCAAAGCAATACTGATTTTGTTCGCGGTAACGTTGGTTGCTTTCGTGGCATTCTCCATAACCGACAGACTTAACACCGACACTACTCAGCCCATAATAACAGTTCCCCAGGAAACGTTGAAGCTGAGCATCAAGGACCCGAAAACAAAAATGCTCGAAGGCGTTACGGCAACCGACGGCAAGGACGGAGACATCACGGGCAAAGTGCTGGTTGAATCCGTTTCAAGGTTCATCCGCCCCGGTGTATGTATGGTCACCTATGCCGTTACAGACAGCGACAACCACGTTGCAAAAGCAACAAGAACAATTGAATACACCGACTACACATCTCCCGAATTCTACATGAAGCGTGCACTTGTATACTCTGTAGGTGAAGAGATGGATATTCACGCGGCGGTCGGCGCAAGAGACTGCATCGACGGCGACATAAGCGACAAGGTCACCATTCTTTCAACCGACTACGTTTCAAACACCACAGGTGTTTTTACGGTTTCGCTGCAGGTTTCAAACAGCATGGGCGACACTATCTACCTCGATATCACCGTACACGTTGAAGGCAACGAAACAATGGCGCCCGAAATAGCGCTGACAAAGAGCCTGATTTATATCAAGAAGGGTGAAAAGCCAAACTTTGAGGACTACATAAGAGAAGTTACAATTGACGGCGTTGTTATGACCGATTACGGCATGATGATTTCCACAAACTTCAACAGCGAAATCCCCGGCACATACAACGTACACTATTACATTACGACCACCACGGGTTACGAAGGCCATTCCATTCTGACCGTTGTTGTAGAGGAGTGATAAAACTTGAAAAAGGCAGGTTCAAATTTTTCGATAACGTTTGAATGGAACAGTCTTATCAAAGACCTTATCCGCAATTTCTGGGCGATAATTCTTGCCGCTATAATTGCGTGGATGGGTATAAGCGTATTTGAGAAGAGTGTTTACACACCCACTTATACTAGCAGCGCTGTTCTTGTAGTGCGCTCAAAGAGCGGCTCAAACGGAGTATACAGCGGACTTTCCGCTTCATCAGAAATGGCAACGATTTTTACCGAGGTTTTCAAGCAGCCATCACTCAAAAAGCTTGCCGCGGAGCACCTCGGCATGAGCAAGTTTGACGGCACAATTTCAGCAGAAGTAAACGGCACGACAAACCTTATGAATATTTACGTCAAATCCACCAACCCCGAAACGGCGTTCCTTCTGCTCTCTTCCGTTCTGGAGGTATACCCGAAGGTTTCTGAAATAATTTTTGCCGATGCTGTCATCGACGTGCTTTCCGCACCGAAGATGCCTACATCCCCCTCCAACTCCGTGCTTACACGGTACAGAAACCACATCGTTCTGCTTTCTATGCTCGCGGTTGCGGCAATGATTGCGCTTTTCTCGCTGATGCGTGAAACTGTCAAGGAGGAACGAGGCTTCTCGGATAAGATTGACGGCAGACTTATCGGCACGATATCGCACGAGCGACCCCACCTTTCGATTAAAGAAAAGCTCAGGCACCGCAAGCGCTCGATGCTCATAAACGATGCCTATTCCAGCTTGAAATTCACCGAGGATTACCAACGAATTGCGACAAAGCTTGAATACGCAAAGAAGAACAAGGGCGAGCGCGTGTTTGAGATACTCAGCGTTGCGGAAAATGAAGGCAAATCGACAATTGCTGCCAACACAGCCATTGCGCTGTCCAACAGAGGCTACAGCGTTGCACTGCTTGACCTTGACGTACGCAAGCCCTCAATGCACAAGATTTTTGATTTTGAAAAAGAGCTTAAAACCGACTTTTCCGACGTTCTTTCCAAGAAGGTTGCATTCAGCAAATTCAGCTTTTTCCGCTATAAAAAGAGCAACCTCATAATCGCTTTCAACAAAAAGTCACATGCCGACTCATCAGAGCTTTTTCAGAGCGACATGCTGCAGAAGTGCGTTAATGCCCTGCGCGAAAAGGTTGATTTTGTAATTATCGATACTCCGCCTGCATCAATTTCTGCAGACGCAATCACGGTTTCATCCATTGTCGACGCAGTTCTTCTCGTTATCAGAACGGACGTTGTTCCCGTCAAGGATATCAACGATGCCATCCTCTCCATATCCGACGCAGGAAGCAAGCTTGCAGGCTGCATTCTCAACGACGTATATAAGCCTTTCACACTTTTCGGTCAGATGGGCAGTGATGAATCCGGCTACCGCGGCTACTCAGCCTACTACAAAAACCATTCAAAATACACCAATCTTCCCGTTTCAATGCAGGATTTATCAGACGTTGAGGATACTGCTGAAAAACCGGACGACAACCAGACTAACGAATAGGAGCGGTCTATTGTTATGAGCAACAAAAAAATAACAAGCGAAACAAACGACGCCGCTTCAAGCGTTGAAATCAAGGTCTTGCTGAGCGATTTATGGCGCGGAATTATCAAATTCGGCTGGGTTGCTCTTGTCCTTGCCGTTTTGTTCAGCGGTGTTGAATTTTACAGAACTTATATCCGTTTTGTCCCCGAATACACAGTTTCAGCAACCTTTACCGTGCAGACAGAGAACAAATCTCTTACGGGCACAGGCGGCGTTTCAGCATACTCATTCTACTACAACAGAGATACGGCAGACCAGCTCGCAACTGTTTTTCCGTACATAGTAGGCAACTCTGTGCTCAAGATGAAGGTATGCGATGACCTCGGCGTGAACACTATGCCGGCATCGGTTACCGCGCAGTGTGTAACGGGCACAAATATGGTAACGCTTACGGCGCGCGGAGGCGACCCGGCGCTGACCTACAACACTCTGCTTTCGGTAATTGACAACTACAGTTCGGTTGCCGACTATATCATCGGACGCACAAAACTGCTTATGATAAGCGAGCCTGTACTGCCGCAGACTCCCTCAAACAAGATGGCGTGGCAGAGCTCCGTACTTACCGCGGCTGTAATCGGTCTGCTTGTCGGCATCGCCTGGATTATGATTTACGCTATCATCCGTAAAACAATCCGCACCAAAGAAGATATTCGCAACATCCTCAACCAGCATTGTATCGGCATCCTGCCTCAGGTTATATTCAAAAAGTACCGACGCAAAATCAACACCGATATTATCCTGACAAACCCGCTCATCGGCAGCGGCTTCCTTGAGTCACTGCGACTGTTGCGCACAGCCGTACAGAACAGCCTCGGTAAAAACGAAAAAGCGCTCGTAATCACAAGCACGGCACCAAACGAAGGAAAATCCATCGTAACAACAAACCTTGCCGCAATTTTTGCCAAGAGTGAAAAGAAGGTGCTTGTTATCGACTGTGACCTGCGCAACTCCGGCATTGCTTCGATAATAAACGCAGATGATCTCAAGCCCGTTGCAACAGAGGACGGCACCGAATACAGCGTTTGTGCTGTTGAAACACTCGGCTTTGATTTGCTAAGAATCAACTCCTCTGCACCGCAAAAGTTCTTGCGCACCGCAGAAATCAGGGATATGATTAATCACTTCAAGCAACGCTACGACCTTATCCTCATCGACACACCGCCCTGCGGAATCATTTCCGACGCGGCAATAATCGCCGGCGCGGCAGACGGTATACTCTACGTAATCAGAGAAGATGCCGTTATGCAGAACGCTATCCGCTCGGGTATAAACACTCTGCTCGAGACCGATACAAAGTTCCTCGGCTGTATCCTCAACGGTGCGGCAAGCGGAATCGGCAGCTACGGCGGACACTACAACTATGGCGGATATTACAGATACAGACGATACGGCTACGACTACGGTTCTAAAAAAGGCCGCAGAAAAGGAAAACACTACGGTTCATAAGACAACATCAAAAGAACAGCGTGTACTGCGCTGTTCTTTTTTGCTTTTATTGCGCGCGAGCGAGATATAAAAACTTTTATATATTATAAATAAAATATTGAATTGCTAAAAATGCTGTGATATAATTTAGGGTGCTATAATTTGCGTTGAGCTAAGTTTAACCGTCAAGGATGAAAAAAGCATGAAAAAACCTGGTGAATACAAAGCTTTGCTCCGCTCAATCACAAAAGAGTGGAAATGGCTTTTGCGCTACGTATCAAAATACCGCGCACAGATAATTTTATATATCGTCATCGGTGTTATCGGCACGCTGACAGGCCTTGGCGTAAGCGTTGCATCAAAGCACCTTATCGACGCGGTAGTTAACCGCAGCGCCGAAACAATTTTCGGCAGCGCCGCCTTTGCCGTCGGCTTTGCCCTGCTCCAGATAGTCCTCACCACGCTGATGTCACGCATCGCAACACTTGCAGGCACAAAGATAAGCAACGAAGTCAGAGGCAACATATACGAGCACGTTATTTTTTCTGACTGGAGCCGCATAGGCAAATACCACTCGGGCGACCTGCTCAACAGAATTGAAGGCGATGCAGGCGCTATATCCAACAGCATAGTTACCTTTATCCCAGGCATTTTCACAAAGCTCACAACATTTATCGGTTGCCTTGCGCTTGTTCTGTACTACGACCCGACGATGGCCATTTTCGCCCTTATGAGCGCACCGTTCCTTGTGCTCACCTCAAAAATCACAACCAAAACGGTACGCAAATACAACAAGCAGAGCCGCGAAATAAACGGCACGATTCTTTCCTACGTTTCAGAATCGGTGCAGAACCTGCAGACTATTAAAGCCTTCAACATCACAAACCGCTACGTCAGCCAGATGCGCACACACCTTGAGCATTACCGCTCAATCAGACTCAGGCAGGATAAATTCTCGCTGATAATGTCATTTTGCCTGTCGGTAATCGGTCTCATCGTTTCCTACAGCTGCTACGCCTGGGGCGTATACAGACTCTGGAACGGTGCTATCACCTACGGCACAATGCTGCTTTTCCTGCAGATTTCCGGTCAGCTGACCACCTCCTTCTCCTCGCTTGCAGGTCTGTTCCCAAGTGCTATTTCAATAGCGACGGCGGCAGGCAGAATTATGGAGATTACAGGCCTTTCGGTCGAAACCGACAGCGACGGCGAAAAAGCCGAAGCAATACGCACAACCGCTGAGGCAGACGGAATATCAGTCGCCTGCGAAAACGTAACCTACACCTATAACGATGCTGAGCAGTCCGTGCTCAACGAAATATCGTTCACAGCTTCACCCGGCGAAACGATAGCGCTGGTAGGCCCGTCGGGCGAGGGCAAAACAACAATCCTGCGTCTTATACTCGGACTTGTTAAGCCCGATTCAGGCAGAATGACGGTATCAACCAAAGGCGGTAAGCAGCTTGGCATTTCGGACAGCACAAGACGCTTTTGTGCATATGTGCCCCAGGGCAACGCCGTTTTTTCGGGCACTATAGCAGATAACCTGCGCATTGTCCGCCCCGAGGCAACGCAAGAAGAAATTGAAGAGGTGCTGAAAATTGCAGAGGCATGGAGCTTTATCGACAAGCTTCCGCAAAAAACAGACACCGTAATCGGCGAAAGAGGCGTCAACTTCTCCGAAGGACAGATTCAGCGTATTTCAATTGCGCGTGCGCTCCTGCGAAACGCACCCGTACTTGTTATGGATGAAGCAACAAGCGCACTTGACGCCGAAACAGAAGAAAAGGTGCTTGGCAATATGATGAAAGCATATCCCAACCGCACCTGCATAATCACCACACACCGACCCAGCATGCTCAACTACTGCAACAGAGTATACCGCCTCAACGAGAGCGGCAACCTTACTCTTTACAGGGAGGCATAAAATATGACCTACAAAATCAAGAGCGGATTTATAATCCGCGAAATAGGCGGCAATGTAATGGCTGTGCCCACCGGCACACAGACAAGCGAGATTCACGGCATGATAGCACTCAGCGAAAGCGGCGCTCTGCTGTGGAAAGAGCTTGAAAACGGCGCCGATATAAATGCACTTGCCAAGGCGCTGACGGACAACTACGAGATCGACGATGCCACAGCGCTTGCAGACGCAGAAAAGTTTGTTGACTCGCTTAAAGAACAGGGTGCTTTGGTATGACGGACTGTGCACTCCCTGCAAGCGGCTATATGCAGCTGCTCAGACAGCAGGCAAGAGAAAAAAACTTT
The DNA here is from genome assembly GCA_017382015.1 of Clostridia bacterium. Taxonomy (GTDB): domain Bacteria; phylum Bacillota; class Clostridia; order Oscillospirales; family Acutalibacteraceae; genus UBA8612. The sequence continues at coordinate 1,532 of JAFOBC010000019.1, read as the reverse complement.
CCGCTGAGCGTAACCTTTGAGCTGACTCCGTTTTGCAACTTCAACTGCGTTATGTGCTACGTTCATCTCGACACGGAAGGTGCAAAAAAGCAGGGCGACCTGCTGAGCGCAGATGAGTGGCTCGAAATTGCACGGCAGGCAAAGGATATGGGCACGCTCGAGATTTCGCTCACGGGCGGCGAGCCTTTTGTTCACCCCGAGTTCTGGAAAATATATTCTGAGCTCAATCAGATGGGTTTTCTCATTACTGTGCTTTCAAACGGCTCACTTATAGACGAAAACACAATTGAGAAATTCAGCGAATACGGTATGCCCTACCGCGTAAAGCTCACCGTTTACGCAGCGAGCGATGCAACCTACCTCAGAACCTGCGGCGCGGCAGACGGATTCACAAGGGTGTCAAAAGCAATCGACCTGCTCAAAGCGGCAGGAGTACCGCTGATACTCACCTCCACTATCGTCCGTGAAAATGCGGATGACCTGCAAGAAATTTACGCCTTTGCTCACAGCAAAGGTTTACCGATACAGCACACCATATCCGTTGTAAACTCCGCAAGAGATTCGCTCAACAGCATAACCTCCTCACGCTTTTCGCTGAGCGATTTCCCCGACGAGCTGACACTTGAGGAGCTTGAAAAAAGCAAGTTCCCTCCCCTTAAGTCGCCCTTTGCGTGGTGCGCAAGCTACAGAAGCTCGCTGTGGATAACGTGGCACGGTCACCTTCAGCTGTGTGCGTTTATGAGCAAGCCCTTCATAAGCTGGTCAGGCAAGCTGAAAGACGATTATCTCAGCCTGCACGAAAAGCTTGAAAAAATAAAAAGCCCTGCCGAGTGCAGCGGCTGTGAATGGAAAGAATTCTGCCAGCGTTGCCCCGGCATACTCTGCGCAGAAAGCTCAGACCCCGAACAAACATCAGAGGGGCTGTGCAGTATGGCAAAAAAACTTTACGACATCTATACTCGCAAAAGGAGAGAATGATATGAAAAAAACATATGTCGTTCCCGAGAGTAAGCTTATAGCAATCAACATCACGGAGAGCATCGCCGTTGCTTCCGGCGGTATTTCCGAAATCGCAGGTGCAGCTATCATCAAGTTCACTCACGAAATTGACGGCTGCCGCGGATACTACACGGGCGTAATGTCAGCCCCCGTTAAAGTAAACGCAACCAACTTCCTCGATTATTACAACGAGCTGAGAACCTACGGTATGGAGCCGTTCTTCAACTGCCTTTCCTATAACTTCGGCACCTGATGATTATACGTATTGCGGATATTCCGCTTGAGTGGCAGACTGAATATGCGGATTTTGTCAGGGACTTTGCCTGCAACACGCAGGAAGAACCTGTGATGAAGCTTGAGTTTGCCGCGCAGATGAACACGATACACGGAATACAGTACACCGACAAGCCCTCCGAGCACGTGCTCAGGCTCGAAAACGGCGAGCTTTTGCTTGCCGATACAAATTGGGAGCGTTGCACCGTATTCACCGCGAGAAGCAACTTTTCGGAGCATTCCTTGCCGCTGGCGGCAAT
>JAFOBC010000179.1 GCA_017382015.1 Clostridia bacterium | reverse complement strand
GGCAACAGGCTCGGTAGTGAGCGGCACGGGTGGTGCAGTAAAGTCGGGCATAGAGAACGGTGCGTCTTCTTCCGCCTCAGGCTCTATGGCAACAGGCTCGGTAGTGAGCGGCAATGGTGGCGCAGTAAAGTCAGGTATAGAGAACGGTGCGTCTTCTTCCGTCTCAGGCTCTACGGCAACAGGCTCGGTAGCGAGCGGCACGGGTGGTGCAGTAAAGTCGGGCATAGAGAACGGTACGTCTTCTTCCGCCTCAGGCTCTACGGCAACAGGCTCGTTAGTGAGCGGCTTGGGTGGTGCAATAAAGTCAGGCATAGAGAACGGAATATCTTCTGCCTCGGGTTCTATGGCGATAGGGTCTGCGATTACGGGTTCAACTGCTGTGGGTTCATCTTCTGCAGGTTCCTCAAACGCAGACTGAGCGGAATTTTCAGGTGCGGCAGACTCAGGTTCTATCGGCTCGCTGTCCTGCTTCGCTTCGGGCTTGTGTGCCGGTATATGTTCAGTTTTTATATCGTCAGCTTGTGCAACTCCGGCGGCCTTTTCTTTTTTTGCCAATGCTGTCTGATAGCCGCTGTCGCTTCTGATTGCATCAAGCAGAGCGTCAAATGTTAAGTTGCCGATATCCATGATCGGATTCATTCCTTCCGGGGTTATCTTTGTCTTGAAACTTCAAACATAAGTATGCCTGCCGCAACGGAGGCATTGAGGGAGTTAACCTTACCCTTCATGGGGAGAGAAACTATAAAGTCGCATTTTTCTTTTACAAGTCGGCCCAGACCCTTGCCCTCGGAGCCGATTACGAGCGCAACGCCGCCCGAAAAATCGGTATCAGACCAATTTTGTCCGTCCATATCTGCGCCGTATACCCATATGCCGCGCTCTTTGAGAGAGTCAAGCGTAGAGGGCAGGTTTGAAACGCGCGCAACGGGCACGTATTCGACAGCGCCTGCGGATGTTTTGCCTACAACGTAGCTGAGTGTTGCGTTGCGGCGCTTGGGAATGATTACGCCATGCGCGCCTGCGGCATCTGCCGTGCGGATTATTGCGCCGAGGTTGTGGGGGTCTTCCACTTCGTCGCATACGATGATGAAAGGTGCTTCGCCCTTTGCCTCGGCTGCAGCGAAAATATCCTCAACGTCTGCGTATTCGTGGGCGGCGGCATAAGCGGCAACGCCCTGGTGGCTGCCGCCTCCGCACATAAAGTCGAGCTTCTTGCGGTCAACTTCTTTTACGACTACGCCTCTTTCGCGGCATTCTCCAATAATCTTGCCGATGCTTCCGCCTCTGTCTCCCTTTGCTACGAGCAGAGTGTCGATTGCACGGTTGCTTTTTAATGCTTCTGAAACGGCATTTCTGCCGATAATAAGGTCGTTGTTTTTTTCTTCCATAACACAATTCTTCCTCACACAACATATATACAGACATTATACCATATATATAGTAAAAAACCAACAGTTTTTCAAAAAAAGACACAAAATATCGACGTTTTTTTGTTGGCGGCTGAAGTAGTATGAAACATATGGAAAAACTTGGAAAAAAGGACGTTGAAAATGAGCAAAGTACACAACAATAAAGACAACAGGAGAATCGCATTTCCGCAGATTAGCAAGAATTTTTCGGCACAGGTTCTGACCTTTGCAACGGGTTTTGTGCTGTCGTTTGCCAGGCTGGCTTTTGGAATTTCGCCGTTTGCGGCGGCTTTTTCCGCCTCGGTTCAGTCGGGCAGATGCGTTGCGGCAATGCTTGGCAGCTGTTGCGGACTTCTGCTGGATTCTGACGGTATATATACGGCGCGGTTGATTGCAACCGTAATTTGTACGGGTATGATTAATTTCTTTACGGCCGGCGTAACTGCTACGAAAGAAAGACAGATTGTTGCTCTGGTGAGTTGCGGCGGTTGCAGTGTGCTGACAGGTGTAACGGTGCTTGCGGCGCAGGGGTTCAGCGCAGACGGGGCGATAACATATCTGCTGGAAAGCATAGTCGGTGTCGGCAGCGTATGCTTTTTGCGGCGGCTGAGCTTCCCGGGCGGATTTTTTATCGGGCGTGAGCCGCTTGATATGAAACAGCTCTCGGGTATAACTGTTTTTCTCAGCATGATTATTATGTCGGCGGACAGGCTTGTGCTGGAAGGGATAAGCTTAGCGCATATTGCGGCAGCTGCATTGATTCTCATCACAGCAAAGCTGACGGGTGTATCCGGCGGATGTATAAGCGGCGGAGTGATGGGCTTTTCTGTCTGCATGCTGCGCGATGCATCGCCCGTCGGCATAATCTATACCTTTGCAGGTCTTGCCTGCGGTGCGGTGTCGCGCTTTGGCAGGGCGGCACAGTGTGCGGCGTTTGCCGTTATCAGCGCGGTTGTTATGCTTGTCAATTCGGGTGAATTTGACGTTATAAGTACGGTTTATGAGGTGATAATCTCGCTTGTGATTTTTGCGATGATACCAAAACAATTTTTCAACCTTAATCAAAAATTTTTTGCTTCGGGCGATACTCTGCCCGAGTTTGAAACGATGAAAAAAGCACTGGTAATGGAAATGGAAAGCGTGAGCGGCGGACTTAAAGAGGTGGCAGATACAGTCGATAAAATTGCAAGCGGGATTCAGCAGCTTGAAAACCGTGATAGCACCGATGCGGCAGATATTGAAACAAGACAGCTTGTGCGAGACCAGTTTGCGACGCTCTCGACAGCAGTAAGGGAGATTGGCGCGCGGTTTGCCGAGGAGACGCGGTTTGATACAAAAACGGGTGCAAGGGTGCACGCTGTGCTTACGGATTACGGGATAACACCCAGGCAGATAGTCTGCTCAAATGTTGGAGGCAGAGAGAAGATTGATATCAGCGCAGAGCGTATCAACGGCAAAATAAGCCGCACGGCGCTGACGGGAGATATTGAGCAGGTCTGCGGCTACCGTCTCAGCATTCCTACGGTAAAGCAGGAAGAAAACTGTACGAAAATAACCTTTGAAAAAAAGCCCAGGTATAACCTTCGAATAGGCTATGCCCAGAGTATTGCTCAGGGCGAAATGTGTGGCGACAGCTGTGACGATTTCAGTGATAAATGCGGCAACAGGATAGTTGTTATCAGCGATGGAATGGGTACGGGTCCCAAGGCGGCAATTGACGGCAATGTTGCCCTGCGCCTTTTTTCAAAGCTCGTATCTTCAGGGCTGGGTTTTGAGAGTGCGCTGCGTCTTGTCAACTCTGCGATGATTGTAAAATCGGATGAAGAATCGCTTGCGACGCTTGACTGTGTACGGATAAACCTGAATAGCGGCAGGGCGGAATTTTTTAAATCAGGTGCAAATGTTTCTTTTGTTTGTAAAGGCAAAAGGGTTTACACCGTGGGGCATCCGTCGATGCCTTTGGGAATTTTGCGCGAAATAGAGCCGGACTGCTGTGAGACTGCGCTCAGGCGCGGCGACAAGGTGCTGATGATATCGGACGGAGTTTTGCCGCAGGCTTACCGCGAAATTGCTGAAAACTTAAGCAGGCACAACAAAAACGACCCCTGCGGACTTGCCGAAGAGGTCGTTGAAACAGCTAAAAAATATAGTCAGTCAAATCATCCTGATGATATAACTGCGGCTGTGATTATTGTTGGGTAGCTCGCCAAATTTCATTTGAAAGTGCGGCTAATTCGTTGAGCGTAAAGCTTTCTGCCCTTACATTTTCGCTATAGCCTGCGGCTTCAATTGCTTGGTAGACAACATCCTTGGGCAGAGCCATTCCTGCGCTGATTGAGTTGGCGGCTGTCTTTCTGCGCTGTGCAAAAACAGCTTTTACCATTCTGAAAAACATTTTCTCATCGCAAAGCTCAATCGGCGGATCTTTTCTTACGTTGAGCCTGATTACGCTGCTGTCAACCTTAGGTGCGGGCATAAACGAGCCTGCCGAAACATCGAACATTTTCTGTGCATCTGCATAGTAATCCACCGCTACGGTAACTGCGCCTGCATCTCTGCTGCCGACGGGAGCGCACAGCCTTTGTGCGGCCTCCTTCTGCACCATAACGGTTATGTTTTCAACGGGCAATCTGCTCTCGAGCAGGTGCATAATTACGGGTGAGGTGATATAGTAAGGGAGGTTAGCGCAGACGGCGACCTTCATACCGCTGAATTTTTCTTCAATAAGCTTGTGCAGGTCAACCTTGAGCACGTCGGAGTTTATAATTTCTACGTTGTCAAAATCGGCAAGAGTTTCGTCGAGCACGGGCAGAAGTCGCTCGTCCAGCTCGATGGATACAACCTTTTTTGCTTTTTTTGCAAGCTCGGCTGTGAGCACACCGAAGCCGGGGCCTACCTCGATAACACCTGTGTTTTCGTCTGCGCCGCAGGCATCTGCCATCCTCGGGCATACGGTGGGGTTGATGAGAAAATTCTGACCGAGTGCCTTGGAGAATTTGAAGCCGTGACGGCTGAGCAAATCTTTAACAACTGAAATATCCGATAAATTTTTCATAAAACTGCTCCCGAAAATTTTTGTTTCTTCTTTACTTATTTTGCAAATAGTTATATAATTAATCTCAACGAACAAACAGTGAGGTAAATAATATGGCAATTCTTGTAACCGGCGGTGCAGGCTATATCGGCTCGCACACAAGTATCGAACTCATCCAGAGCGGGTACGATGTTATTATACTCGATAATTTTTATAACAGCAAGCCTGAAGCGCTTAATCGCATCAAAAAAATTTCCGGCGGAGATTTTAAGTTTTACGAGTGCGATATCCGCGACAAGGCAGGTCTTGATAAAGTTTTTGCAGAGAACGATATTGAGGCTGTTATCCACTTTGCAGGTCTCAAGGCTGTCGGCGAGAGCTGCCGCAAGCCTCTTGAATATTACGAAAACAACATCGGCGGCACGGTAACTCTCTGCGAGGCTATGCGTGATGCAGGTTGTAAGAAGATTGTTTTCAGCTCATCTGCTACAGTTTACGGCAGCAACAATCCTTCTCCCTTGCGTGAAGATATGCCTGCAGGCGGCACAACTAACCCCTACGGCACAACAAAGCTCTACATCGAAACCGTTCTTTCCGACCTTTATGCATCCGACAATGAGTGGAGTGTAGTAATCCTGCGCTATTTCAACCCCATCGGCGCACATAAGAGCGGCCTTATCGGTGAGGACCCCAACGGTATTCCAAACAACCTTATGCCGTATATCACTCAGGTTGCAATCGGCAAGCTCGACCACCTCAACGTTTTCGGTGACGATTATCCGACGCACGACGGTACGGGTGTGCGCGATTATATCCACGTTGTTGACCTTGCTCAGGGTCACCTCTGCGCAGTTAAAAAGGCTTGCGCAGGTTCGGGGCTTAACATTTATAACCTCGGCACAGGCAACGGCTACAGCGTGCTTGATGTTGTGAAGGCTTTTGAGAAGGCAAGCGGTCAGCAGGTCAAATACGTAATCGGTCCCAGACGTGACGGCGATATCGCAACCTGCTATTCTGACCCCTCAAAGGCAAAGGCGGAGCTCGGCTGGGAGGCAATGTACGGCATTGAGGAAATGTGTGCCGACAGCTGGAATTGGCAGAAGAACAACCCCCAGGGTCTTTAATAAGTAAAAAGCGACGTTCCGAGAGGAATGTCGCTTTTGTTTTACAACGTTTTGAGGTAGGCTTTTTGTTCGGGTGTGATTCGGTAGCTCTCCTTCGCTTTTTGTATTGCCTTTGCGTGTATGCGGCTGTCAAGCATGTGCTGCTCAAGGTATGGCAGGGCGAATGTGTACTGCTTTGCGAGCGCCGTTGCAAAATACCACGCAACCATCATAATTACGTAATATTCGTCGCTTTTCACCTTAGCAATTTTCTCCATAATGCGAGGGTCAAACTGTTCGTCGAGAAAGTAGAGCATAAGTGTTTCAATTCCGAATCTCACCTTGTAGCAATGCTCTGACCGCATCCACTCGAAGCACTTTTCTTTCAGTTTGTCCGTATGTTTGCGGAACACCTTCGGGCGCAGCATATCGCAGGTTGCCCAGTTGTCAATATACGGCAGAAAACGTTC
>JAFOBC010000018.1 GCA_017382015.1 Clostridia bacterium | reverse complement strand
GCTGTTGTATTCCGCAATATAGCCGGCGAAACACGATACCTGCTTATCAAAAATAAGCGCAGCGCCAATTGGGGTTTTCCTAAAGGCCATATAGAAAACGGCGAAACCAAAGAAGAAACCGCAAAACGTGAGGTGCTCGAAGAAACAGGACTGAGGATAAAGATAATTCCTGGATTTGTTTCTACTTCAGAGTACACAATCCAGGGCAAGGTGGAAAAGTCAGTTTCTATTTTTGTTGCATCAACCTCTGATACTCAGACCAAGATTCAGCAGGAAGAAATCGAGGATTATATCTGGCTCAATTATGCAAAAGCTATAAAAACTCTTAAATTTGAAAATGACAGATCGATTCTCGAAAGAGCGAATGAATTTTTAGTTAGGACAGGTGTAATAGAAAAAAATTAACGGAGGGTAAAATGGCAGAGTCACTTGCACAGGGCATAGTTTCTTTTTTTCAGGATAAAATTCCTGAAGAATTGATAGTGTTTGTTATTTCGCTGCTTCCTATTCTTGAACTTCGAGGCGGTATTGTAGCTGCAAAACTTCTCGGTGTTAACGTTGTTACCGCGTTTATTATTTCGTATGTAGCGAATATGCTTCCGATTCCTTTTATACTTTTGTTTATACGCAGGATTTTTCAATTCTTGCGTAACAAACCGTTTTTTGGCAAAGTTATTAAAAAGCTTGAAAATCGTTCTGAACGAAAGAGCGAAACTATAAAAAAGTACGGAATATGGGGACTTTTAATCTTTGTTGCAATCCCTTTACCCGGCACGGGTGGCTGGACAGGTGCCCTTATTTCTGCGCTTATGAATATGCCGGTGCGCAAATCTACCGGTGTCATTGCCATTGGTGTTTTTATCGCCGGTGTTATTATGACAGCCGCTATGTACGGTCTGCTCGCACCCGTGTTGTCTTTGGTTGGTATCAGTTGAGAAATTGTATCAACGATATTTTGTTGTACTTAGTGCAAAATCCGATTTGACCTTTTGTTACAAGATTCGGTTTGCATAATTGGTGGAATATTACTAACTGTATAAAGGAGAGCGATGTTATGAACAAATTTTACGGTGCTTATTGCCGAAGCTATCAGGCTGTTTTCAGAGTGGTAAGTAAGGCACTTGATTGGACTGGCCCTCAGACAATTAAGGGACCCGGCAGTGTTAAAAAACTTCCTGCTGTACTTAAGGGTAACGGAATTAAAAACGTTATGATTGTTACCGATAAGGGCCTTCACGGTCTCGGTTTGCTCGATTCTCTCAAGGAGGGTCTTGAGGCAAAGGGGATTAATTACGTTGTATTTGACGGAACACAGCCTAACCCCACTATACCTAACGTTGAAGAGGCGAGAGAGCTTTACATTAATCACAATTGTGAGGCAATTATTGCATTTGGCGGCGGTTCACCGATGGATTGTGCAAAGGTTGCAGCAGCGAGAGTTGCCGCTCCCAATAAGTACATTCCTGCAATGAGAGGTACTCTTAAAGTTCTTACAAAGTTGCCTCCTCTCTATGCTGTTCCTACAACAGCAGGTACAGGCTCAGAAACTACAATTGCTGCAGTTATTGTTAATCCTGAAACACACGAAAAGTTTGCAATCAACGATCCTTGCCTTCGTCCGAAGATGGCTGTGCTCGATCCTGAGCTTACCGTTGGTTTACCGCCTCATATTACTTCTACAACAGGTATGGATGCTCTTACTCATGCTGTAGAAGCATACATAGGTCGCAGTAATACTCCTGAAACAAAAGCTGCTGCTGAAAAGGCAGTAAAGATGATTTTTGAAAATCTTGAAACAGCTTACAATGAGCCTAAAAATATTGATGCAAGAAATAATATGCTCAACGCTTCTTTCCTTGCAGGTATAGCTTTCACTCAGGCTTATGTAGGTTACGTTCATGCAATTGCTCATAATCTCGGCGGTTTTTATAATGTGCCTCACGGTCTTGCAAATGCAATAATTCTTCCGTATGTACTTCGTTACTATGGTGAAGCTGTAGATGATAAACTTGCTGAGCTTGCAGATATAGCCGGTCTTGAAACATCCGGTATGTCTGTGTCACAAAAGGCAGCGTTCTTTATTGAAGAAATTTGTGCAATGAATGCCAGAATGAATATTCCTGCATCGTTTGACTGCATCAAGGAAGAGGATATTCCGACTATTGCTGAGCGCGCAATGTTTGAGGGTAATCCGCTTTATCCCGTGCCCAAGCTGATGGATGAGGAGCAGTGTGAGCAGCTTGTTCGCTCAATGATGTTCTGATTCTTCAAAAAATACGATTTTTTCAGCACACCTTGTGTTATAAAGTGACACAGGGTGTGCTTTATTTGACTTTTTTATAAATTTTATATTAAAACGCGTATTTTTTATTTGCATTATAATAATGCGCGTGTTATAATATAGTCTCAAGAATGGAGTGATGTTGCTATGAGTTTTCGTGATGAATTTACCAGCTTGTTTCAGCAAATATTGGGAGTCATCGGCTCTTTCCGTATTGCTGACTTTTTAGATATATGCCTGGTTGCTTTTGTTGTGTTCAGTGTTGTTAAGTTTATACGTGAAACAAGAGCGATTCAGCTTTTCAAAGGAATACTTCTTTTCTGTGTTGTTTATGCGGTAATCAGTGCGCTCGATATGCAGGCAACTTCATTCCTTTTCCGAAGTGTTGCTTCAAACGCGGTTGTTTTCCTGATTATCATATTCACGCCGGAAATCCGACACGCTCTTGAAAGTGTCGGCAGAAGCGGTTTTTCAAATTTCTCAGTTTTCAACATCGGTAAGAGTTCCCGTCAGTTGATGAACGAAAAGCTCAACACGATGATTACTGAAATTTGCCGCTCTGTTGCCAAAATGAGTGAAGATAAAATCGGCGCGCTGATAGTTTTTGAGCGTCAGACTCTTTTAGGCTCAGTTATCGAGACCGGTACTACCGTTGATGCCCTGGCTACTGAGGAGCTCATCGGTACAGTATTCTTTCCCAAAACGCCTCTTCATGATGGCGCTGCCGTTATAAGAGCGGACAGAGTTGCAGCTGCAGGTTGTATCTTGCCTTTGACTAAGAATAACGCCTTGAGCAAGGAACTGGGTACGCGCCACCGAGCAGCAATAGGTATGTCTGAAGAGAGCGATGCAGTTGTTGTGGTTGTTTCGGAAGAGACCGGGATAATTTCAATTGTCAGCAAGGGTAAGATTCAGCGAGGACTTACATCCGCTCAGTTGCGTGACAGCCTTCAGAACTATCTGATCGTCGGAGAAGATCAGAAGAAAAAAGGCTTGGTAGCAAAGATGGTATCAAGGTTCAGCAAAAACAAGTGAGAGGAGACGAAACGGCACGATGAACAAGCTAGCAAATATAACCCATAAAATATTTTACGATAACAAAGTGCTGATGGTTTTCTCTTTTATTCTTGCAGTTGTTATCTGGTTGGCTGTTGTGATTTTGTTCAGCCCTATCGATACAGCGGTTATAAACGATGTTCCGGTTACTATCGATCTTACAAACAGTGTGCCCGCACAGTTTGATCTTGAGATATTCGGTCAATCAGATTTTACTGTTGATGTCGAAGTTTCAGGTAAGAGATACGTTGTTAATTCATCAGCTGTAAGTAAAGATTCACTAAAGGTGGTTGCACAGACCGCTTATGTCGATTCCGCCGGTAAGCATACTCTTCTTCTTAAGACAACAAAGGCTAACGAAAACGATGAGTTTGAAATTGTTTCAGTTTCCGAACAGCAGATAGAAGTGTATTTTGATGTTTACAAAGAGGTTGATTTTCCAATAGAGCCGAAGGTCATTTTTGACGGTGATCTTGTTAAAGAAGGTTATATAGCGGGCGAACCGTTCCTTTCAGCTGACAAGGTTACGGTTTCGGGTCCGGCAACTGAAATCAACAGTATTAAAAGTGTATTTGCGGAGATTGCTGTTGACCGTCCTCTCGATGCAACAAAAACACAGGCAGCTGAATTAAAGGCTTACAATGAAAACGGCGGAGTTCTTCATTATCTCGGCTTCAATTATGGAAATTCTGAAGTTACTGTTACTCAGCCTGTTTATTTTGAAACAGAAAAGCCTACCACAGTTGAATTCAAAAATACTCCTCTTGCTTACATTGAGAAACCTTTTGAGTATACGGTTTCTCCTTCAAGTGTGAGGGCCGGTATTCAGGGTGTGGATAAAAACAGCGTTCCTGAATTTATCAGTATAGTAACTGTCGATTTTTCTCAGCTCAAGCCGGGTAAAAACACTATAACGGTGGATGCTGATTCTATTCCTTCGGTATATGTTGTCGACGATATAGAATCTTTTGAGGTTGTTGTTGATGTTACAGATTGTACTCAGCGTACATTTACTGTGCCTGATGAAGCAGTTACATTCGTTAATGCTCCTGATGGGTACGAGGTTACAGGGCTTGATGAATCAGTAGGCTTGGTAACATTGGTCGGCCCTGCTGATTCGCTCGACAAAATTCAAGCGGCAGATATAAGCGTTGTTGTAGATTTGACTGATGTTGATGTTACTGCAGTAAGTCAGAGCGTTGCTGCAAAGCTCAGCATTAATAACTGCAATGATTGTTGGGTCAGCGGCAGTTACACGGTAAGGATTAGCAATCAATAATAGTTGAAAGAGGAGGTGCATGATTTGAAAAAGATTACGACAGTTGTTGCTTTACTTCTGATTATCAGTATTGCATTCAGCGGCTGTTCATTCGAACTCAGATCTATAGAAAGCCTTATGCGACCTCCTTATAATTCGGTTGAAAGCGAACTTGAAAATTCCATAAAAAAACTTCTCGGAAACCAGATATCTTACCGTTCTCCCGAATCAGGAGAATACCATTCAGCAATAACTATAAGAGATATTAATTTTGATGGTTATGATGAAGCTATAGTCTTTTATGTGAATAACAACGATGTTTCTGTTGTCAGGATGTGCGTTATGACAAAATCAGGTGAGGAATGGGTTCTCGTATCGGATTTTGCCGGTAACGGCAGCGATGTGCTGAAAGTCGAGTTTGCTGATCTTAACGCTGACGATGATGACGAAATTATGGTTACTTGGTTCCTTTTTGACGATAAGTCTCAGAAAGTGTTATCGGTATATACGTCAGGTGCAGAGCAGTCTCTTATGACGGTTTCTGCTTGTATAAGCGAGCCATACAATCTGATGATTCTTGCTGATGTCTATGGTGCGGACAGCAAGCAGCTTCTCGTCGCGTATCATAATGCTACCCGTTCTTCAGGCGCTGCAACACTCAGGCTGATCGATGTTGATGAAAAAGATGAAGTAATGTTGCTTAATGAACTGGTACTTGATGACAGAATTATTTCACTTTCTTCCATGCTTTACGATTATCCTACAGAAAATGCATTGCCGAGATTTTATATCGATGCTGAAATTTCTGACGGTCAGTGCATAACGCAGGTTGTTACGTGGAATCCAAAATCGCACAAGCTTGAATCTGTGCTTAATGATTCTGAAAATCCCGGTTTAACAGTTCGAAGCAACGACCTTTTGTGCCGTGATGTTGACGGTGACGGTATAATTGAAATTCCGCTTCGGAAGCTTATGTCAGAAAGCATCAACAGCGATACGTCATTGGGCTATCTTCTTGCGTGGTGCAAGGTGAATCGCAAGGGGTTGCAAGAATGTGAGTATTATGTTGTTAATTTGCTGGAGAGCTATACGCTTTATTTCACCGAATCGTGGAAAAATAAGGTCTTTGTTCACAGTGATAATCCCGCAAGGATATGGTATTTTGTAAACAGTGATAACGAGACGTTGT
>JAFOBC010000178.1 GCA_017382015.1 Clostridia bacterium | reverse complement strand
GATAATCCGCAGGTAATCGTTATCCGCGATGATGAAAATTATGATTCTCCGAAAACTGAAATGACTATCGGTGGTAAAAAGATTTTCAAAAGTGTAATCAAGCTTCGTGAAAACGATATTTTTGTTGCAATGAGTGACGGTTGTCCCCATGCAGGTATAGGTATATCATATAATTTTGGTTGGAAGCGTGAAGATATTATTTCGTTTGTTGAAAGTCTGGCTCCTGTCGGATACACAGCAAAAACACTTTCTACAATAATTGTTGATGAATGCTTTAAACTTTACGGCGGAAAACCCGGTGATGATGCAACAGCTTGTATTGTCCGAATCAGAAAGCGCGAGCCGATGAATATTCTCTTCGGTCCGCCTTCAAACCGCGACGATGCCAATCGAATGATGTCGCTTTTCTTCTCAAAAGAAGGCAAGCATATAATTTGCGGCGGCACAACGTCTTCTATCGCCTCGAAATATCTCGGCAAACCTATAAAAGCAAGCCTTGACTTTGCGCAGAGTGATGTTCCGCCAACTGCCGAAATCGAAGGTGTTGACCTTGTAACAGAGGGTGTTATAACCGTAAACAAGGTTGTCGAATACGCAAATGATTATCTTGGTGAAAACAAGCACTATGAGCACTGGAGTATCAAGCGTGACGGTGCTTCCTTGATTTCCCGCTTGCTTTTTGAAGAAGCAACTGATATAAATTTCTATGTAGGCAGAGCTATTAATCCGGCTCATCAGAATCCGGACCTGCCAATAAACTTCAGCATAAAAATGAATCTTGTTGAAGAGCTTTCCGCATGTCTTAAAAAAATGGGCAAACGCATAAAGGTAAGTTATTTTTAAGGAGTGAGTGAAATGAGAAAGTTTGATACAAAAGTCCAGTATCTTAAATATAAGGTTTTACGTGAAGTTGCAAGACAGGCGTGGAATGATACCTTGTTTGACAACCTTCTCGACATACCCAAAACTCTTGTTCCGGGTAATGAGCCCACAATGCGTTGCTGCGTATACAAAGAGCGTGCAATTCTTGCCGAAAGAGTAAAAATTGCAATGGGCGGCGATAAGCTCAACCCCAACGTAATTGAGGTTATCGATATTGCCTGCGACGAATGTCCTGTAGGCGGTTATGAGGTGACAAACGCTTGCCGTGGCTGTCTTGCCCACAGATGTGAAGACGTATGTAAAAGAGGTGCTATCACTTTTGATAACAACCACGTTGCACACATTGACAAATCAAAGTGTGTTGAATGCGGTGCGTGCGCTAAGGTATGCCCGTATACGGCAATTGTAAGCCGAAAGAGACCTTGTGAAAGTGCCTGTAAAATCAAGGCTATTTCAATGAATGAGCATAAAGCTGCAAAAATCAACAACGATAAATGTACCGCTTGCGGAGCCTGCGTTTATCAGTGCCCCTTTGGTGCGATTATGGATAAATCCTTTATGGTCAACGTTGTTGATATTATCAAAAAGAGTGAAGAAAACCAAAAGTATAAGGTTTATGCCGTTGTTGCTCCCTCAATTTCAAGCCAGTTTACCTATGCAAAGCTAGGTCAGGTTATCAGCGGACTTAAAGAACTCGGATTCTACACCGTTGTTGAAGCAGCACTTGGCGCAGATATGGTGGCGATGTCTGAATCAAAAGAGCTTGCCGAAGAGGGATTCCTCACAAGCTCATGCTGTCCTGCGTTTGTAAAGTATGTTCAGTCTGCATTTCCTCAGCTTGCAGAACATATTTCGCATAACCTTTCTCCTATGGCTGCACTTGCAAAGTATATTAAGGAAACAAGCGAGGGGGCAAAGGTTGTATTTATCGGACCTTGCACCGCAAAGAAAGCGGAAGCACAGCTTGAATCCGTCAAGCCTTATGTTGATAGTGTTCTGACCTTTGAGGAGCTTCAGGCACTCTTTGACAGTAAGGATATTGATATTACAACTCTTGAAGAAGACGTGCTTGATAACGCATCGTATTACGGCAGAATTTTTGCGAGAAGCGGAGGTCTTTCCGATGCAGTTGCACAGGCAATGAAGGAGCAGAATATTGAGTTTGATCTTAAACCTGCAGTCTGCGACGGTATTGAAGCCTGCCGTGTTGCGCTTCTTAAAAAGAGCAAGAATGTCCTTGATGCAAACTTTATCGAAGGTATGGCTTGTGTCGGCGGATGTATCGGCGGCGCAGGTTGCCTTACTCACGGCGAAAAGAATAAATCCGATGTTGATAAATACGGTAGAGAAGCAATGGAAAAATCAATTT
>JAFOBC010000177.1 GCA_017382015.1 Clostridia bacterium | reverse complement strand
TATTGCACGTCTTGTCGGTAACGTGCTTGATAATTGTGTACGAGTAAATGATTATTCGCTCGATGATGTTCTTGAAACTGATAAATGGGCGAGAGAGTTTGTAAGAAACAGCATTTAGGAGGAAATCTCTATTGTTTTCGCTTGATACTTTGGCGTCAGTGTGGCAAAAGGCATGGCCGATTATTCTGGCGGTTTTGTTTTTTGGCTTTGTTATAATGTCACATGAGTTGGGTCACTTCAGCCTTGCAAGAATTTTCAAAGTAAAAATTAACGAGTTTGCAATCGGTATGGGGCCTGCGATTTTTAAAAGAAAAGGAAAGGAAACTCAGTATTCGCTTCGTCTTTTTCCGATTGGCGGCTATGTCAGTATGGAAGGCGAGGATGAAGAAAGCTGTGACGAGCGTGCTTTTTGCCGCAAAGCTCCGTGGCAGCGTTTTCTTATCGTTTGTGCCGGTGCTCTTATAAATATTTTCCTCGGCACAATTTTGCTTTCGGTTCTTATCTGTCAGCAGGATCTTGTCGGCACTACTCAGATTCATTCGTTTGCCGAGGGTTCGCAGCTGGAGGCAAGCGGCCTCAGAGCAGGTGATAAGATTTATAAAATTAACGGCAGAATGGTATTTTCGGATTCAGATTTGTCTTATCTTATGTTTACGGATACTGACGGTTCGCTCGAGGTCACAGTAAAGCGTGCAGGTGAAAAAGTAACTATCAGCGATGTTCGTTTTACAACTGTAGAAAAAGACGGCACACAGCAGATAGTTTACGATATGACGATACTCGGTGTTGAAAAAAATCCGTGGACTGTCGGTAGCTGTGCTGTCAGGCAGACGGCTTCGGTTGCCAGAATGGTATGGATGAGTCTTGGTGATCTTATCAGTGGCAAGTACGGACTGAAAGATATGTCAGGGCCTGTAGGCACTGTTGGTGTCATTGCCGATATCGCTGAAGAATCATCTAAAAGTATGGATTATTCAGCACTTATCAATCTTATGGCATTTATATCTATCAATATCGGTGTTTTCAATCTTTTGCCGATTCCTGCGCTTGACGGAGGCAGACTTCTGTTTATCATAATTGAGATGATATTCCGAAAGCCTGTTCCTGCCAAGTACGAAAATTGGGTTCACGCGGCGGCGTTGGTGTTGCTGCTTGGATTTATGGCGATAATTACTTTCAGTGATATCTTCAAATTAGTTAAGGGGTGAGTGCATTGTTCGAAAGACGTTCAGCACGCAAAGTGAAAATTGGTAATATTTTTATTGGCGGCAATGAGCCTGTTGCTGTTCAGTCTATGCTCAGTAAGCGTTCAGATGATTTTGAAGGCAGCGTTGCTCAGGCGAAGGAGCTTGAAGCTGCGGGCTGTGATATTATTCGTGCCGCTGTGCCGGATATGGCTGCTGTGAAGCTTATTTCTGAGCTTAAAAACAATGTGTCGGTTCCTATTGTCGCGGATATTCATTTTGATTACAGGCTTGCGCTTGAGTGTGTAAGTGCGGGTGTTGATAAAATTCGCATAAATCCGGGTAATATTGGCGCTGAAGACAGAGTTAAGGCTGTGGCTGATTCTTGCGCTGCGGCAGGTGTTCCTATCAGAATCGGCGTAAATTCAGGCTCGGTTGAAAAAGAGATATTAGCAAAATACGGCTCACCCACACCTCAGGCAATGGCAGAGAGCGCTATGTATCATGCCGCATTGCTTGAAAAGTATGATTTTAACAATATCGTAATATCGATTAAATCTTCGAATGTTCAGAATACTGTTGCAGCTTATGAAACTGTAGCTTCAATGTGTGATTATCCTCTCCATCTTGGTGTTACCGAAGCCGGTACAAAACATATGGGAATTATCAAATCTGCTGCCGGTATCGGCTCGCTTTTAGCTCACGGAATAGGTGATACAATCCGTGTTTCGCTTACTGATGAGCCCGTTGAAGAAGTTAAGGCAGGCATTGATATTCTTAAAGCCTTGAACCTCAGAGAAAACTGCGTAGAGATTGTCTCTTGCCCAACTTGCGGCAGAACAAGAATTAATATGATTGAAATAGCAGGAACCCCGCCGTTGCAAAACATTACAGAGATAAAGGATATTTTATCCAGAGGAAAGTCCTATCAAAATTCTTTAGCTTATTATGATGAAAATAATGATAACTTTGATGTATATAAAAATAAAATATACGACAAAAATAGTTTAGTTTATGACCATGTAAAATCTTTAATGGAAGATAAAGAAGGTATTATATGGGTTGGGACATATTC
>JAFOBC010000176.1 GCA_017382015.1 Clostridia bacterium | reverse complement strand
TTGAACCTCTTACAGAGCTTGAGTGGTTCAAGAATGCTCTTGTTCTGTTTGAAAATCCGGTGCTCGGTGTAATTATGGGTACGGTTGTTACCGCTGTGGTTCAGTCTTCTTCTGCTTCGGTCGGTATCCTTCAGGCTCTTACCCTCACCGGCAGCATCAATTATATGACTGCTGTTCCGATTATTATGGGTCAGAATATAGGCACTTGTGTCAGCGCTATCATCTCTTGTGCCGGTGCAACCAAAAATGCAAAACGTGCCGCATTTATCCATCTTTATTTCAATGTTATAGCCACAGTTATACTGCTTACGGCGTTTTATGCGGTAACTTCGTTTGTCGATATACCGATTCTTGATGAGGCTGCAAATCCCTTGGGTATAGCGGTGGTTCATACCGGATTCAAGCTTGTGGCTCTTGCTATTCTCTTCCCGATTTCCAACCTTCTTGTTAAGCTTGCCAATCTCACCGTTAAGGACAAGGGTGAGGATGAAAAAATACAGCTTCTCGATGAGCGACTTTTCAGCACTCCTGCTGTTGCGATTGCTCAGAGCCGCAACGTAACAATCGAGATGGCAAAGCTCAGCCAGAGCACTCTGCTTGATGCGATGCGTATGCTTACCTCGTATGATGAGAAAATTGCCGAAACTATTCGCAAGGGCGAGAAAAAGGCCGATACCTATGAGGATACAATCGGCGGATATCTGGTTAAGCTGAGTACGCAAAGTCTTACCGATGATGACAGTCGTGAGCTTTCAATGCAGCTTCATCTTATCGGCGATCTTGAACGCCTCAGCGACCATGCTCTCAATATTCTCGAATCTGCAGAAGAGCTCAGAGATAAGAAAATTAAGTTCTCAGGTACTGCCGAGAAAGAATTGCACAATATCGTTGCCGCTACAACCGAAATTCTCGGTCTTTCGGTCAGCGCTTTAACCGAAAACAACCTTAAAAGTGCCTCTCTTGTTGAGCCTTTGGAGCAGGTTATTGACGTGCTCAAGGAGGATATGAAACACGGCCATATCGAGCGCCTTCGTAAGAATGAGTGCACAATCGAACAGGGCTTTATTTTCAACGATATTATCACAAATCTTGAGCGTGTTTCCGACCACTGCTCAAATATTGCCGCTTGTGTTACCGAAACGGCTCACGGCAGGTTTGATATGCACAGATTTGTCCGCAATATGAAAAAAGACTCGCAGGAGTTTGATGCAACCTACGAGTCATTCCTTAAGAAATATAGTGTCTGATTTATATTATCTCACCTTCACAGCTGTCGTCATCGGCAGCTGTGATTTTTATTTTGTAGTATTCGCCGCATTCTGCACCGCGGATTATTTTTACGGGTGTGTAGTTTGCGGTGTAGCCTGTGCAGCAGCCGTTTTCGTCTTTGGTTTCGGCAAGCACCTCAACTGTTTTTCCTATTTGCGATTTGAGGAAATCAGCACGGATTTTGTTTGTCAGCGCAATCATTCTGTGTGCTCTTTCTTCTTTCACCGCTTTTTCAAGCTGTCCGGGGAATTCTGCCGCTCTTGTGCCTTTTCGCTGTGAGTAGGGAAATACGTGCACCTTTTCAAAGCCTATCTTTTCTGCAAATCGAAGCGAGGTTTCAAATTCCTCGTCTGTTTCGCCTGCGAATCCTACCATTATGTCGGTTGTTATCGTGCAGTCTTCAAAATTACTGCGCAACAAATTGCAGATTTCTTCGTATTCGTCTGCGGTGTAATGTCTGTTCATGCGGCGGAGTGTTTCGGTGCAGCCGCTCTGCAGTGATATGTGAAACTGCGGACAAAGCTTCGGCTGAGCCTTAAGCCCTGCAACCATTTCCTCGGTCATATGGTCGGGCTCGAGTGAGCCGAGGCGCACTCTTTTTATTGATTCAACCTCACATACTGCGGCAACGGCATCGCAAAGCGAGAGCGAGCAATCTGTGCCGTAGGAAGAAAGGTTGATGCCGACCAATACAATTTCCGTATATCCGTTTTCTGCTAGCGCTGCGGCTTCTTTTCTGATTTCGTCGAGCGGCTTGGAGCGGACTCTGCCTCTTGCGTAGGGAATAATGCAGTAGGAGCAGAAGCGGTTGCAGCCGTCTTCTATCTTGATGGCGGCTCTTGTCCTTTCATCAAAACTGCTGATGCTGCACTGTACAAACTCGTCGTGGTTTTCGTGCTGAACGATGTTGATTTTTCTGCTTTTTTCTTTGAGGTAGCTGAGTATAAGAGAGGGAATATCACAGTTGTTTCGGTTGCCTGCAACAATGTCTGCGCTGTCAAGTTCTTCGGCAGCTTTTGGGTAAGCCTGCGGCATGCAACCTGTGAGCACAACCGTGCTGTCAGGGTGCTGTCTCTTGAATCTTCTTACAGCCTGTCTGGTTTTTTTGTCGCTTTCCGCTGTGACGGTGCAGGAGTTTATGATATATATGTCGGCATCCTCGCTGTGAGGCACGATCTCAAAGCCCTCGCGCATAAGAGTTTCCGAGAGAGCCTGGGTTTCGTATTGGTTTACTTTACATCCGAGTGTATAGAATGCCGCTTTCATATGATTTCTCCTCTTTAAACTGTCGTTTCTTAAAATTATAGCGCAAAAACGCGATTTGTGCAATCTGTAATTTACAGTATCTGTTTATCATACAATCATTATAAAGATTGGAAGGGGAGATTGTATGAAATTGCGTATTGTAAAGCCGCTCAGCGTGTTGCTGGTCGCGGTGATGATTGTGTGTAATGCAGTAATTCAGGTGTGCGCTGAGGCGGCGGGAATGCCCGTGCAGATAAATGCAAAATCAGCTGTTCTTGTTGATGTTTCAAGCGGAGAGGTGCTCGCGGCGATGAATGAGCACGAGCAGCTGTATCCTGCTTCCGTTACCAAGATTATGACTTTGCTGCTTGTGATGGAAGCAATCGAATCGGGCACGCTCAACCTTAACGATACCGTAATCGCAAGTGCAACTGCGGCGGCAAAAGGCGGCTCGCAGATATGGCTTAAAGAGGGTGAAGCGATGAGTGTTGATGAGCTGCTTCGTGCTACGGCGATATACAGCGCCAACGATGCCTGCGAGGCATTGGGCGAGCATATTGCAGGCAGTGAGGAAGCTCTTGTCGCAATGCTGAATGAGCGCGCGGTACAGCTTGGTATGAAAAACACTCATTTTGATAATTGTACGGGTCTTGACGATGCGACTGATACTCACCTTACAACGGCTTACGATATTGCGCTGATGTCCGTTGAGCTGCTCAAATATGACCTCATACGCAAATATACGACCGTCTGGATGGATTCATTGCGCGACGGTGCAACTCAGCTTGTCAACACGAATAAACTGATACGCTTTTATCAGGGCGCAACAGGGCTGAAAACGGGCACGACATCAAAGGCGGGCTGCTGCGTTGCGGCATCTGCAGAGCGTGACGGCACACATCTTGTTGCCGTGGTAATGGGCAGCCCGACGAGTGATGATCGTTTCAATGCCGCTAAAGCGCTGCTGAACTGGGGGTTTGCAAATTATGAAACTGTTACGCTTGTGCCTGATGAGGCGCTTCTTGCAGAGGTAAATGTAATCGGAGGTTATAAAGACAGGTTCAAGCCTGTTGTCGAGCCGATTTCTCCTTTGCTTATGAAGAAAGGGAGTGCTGATGTGCTTGAGCAGTCTGTACAGCTCGTAACGGATGTGCAGGCGCCGGTAATTGCGGGCGAAACCGTGGGTACGCTGACTTTCTCTGTCGGCGGTAAGAGTGTAGCGGAATACCGTATTGTTTCACCGGAAGAAATTAAAAAGCTGGATTTTCTTGAAATTCTGCGCCGTCTTTTAAGTTCTTTTGCATCATTTACAAAACAATGACCCTATTGACATGAAAAAAATATTAAAAATGTTAAAAAAATTAGCGTTTTTGTCTTGCAATACAAGCTGTTTTAGGTTAAAATAATCATTAATAATATTCAGTTCCGAAGGAGAGCGGCACAGCAGTGTGTCGCAGGCGCAAATCTATGGCAATTAAGTTAAACGGTTCCTACGCAGGTGCAAACGCTTCTGCAGCAGCACTTGCAAGCATTGAAGCAGAAATTATCAATGCTCACAATTCACTCCATGCCGGCACAGGCAAGGGCAGCGATTTCCTCGGTTGGATCGACCTTCCCGTCAATTACGATAAGGCGGAGTTTGAAGCAATCAAGAAAGCTGCTGAAAAGATCAAGTCAGATTCGCAGGTGCTTGTTGTTATCGGTATAGGCGGCTCTTATCTCGGTGCCCGTGCGGCAATCGAGTTCTGCAAGTCCTCCAACTACAACCTTCTCGCAAAGGACACACCGCAGATTCTTTTTACAGGTAACACAATAAGCTCAGCTTCCGTTGCAGAGATTATCAGCCTTGTTGACGGCAAGGATTTTTCTGTTAACGTTATTTCCAAGAGCGGCACAACAACAGAGCCTGCAGTTGCTTTCCGTGTGTTCAAGGAGCTTCTTGAATCAAAGTACGGTAAGGCAGAGGCTGCAAAGCGTATCTACGTCACTACAGACAAGGCTAAAGGCACACTCAAGTCACTTGCTGACAGAGAGGGTTATCAGACCTTTGTTGTCCCTGATGATGTAGGCGGCCGTTATTCTGTTCTTACAGCTGTCGGTCTGCTTCCGATTGCAGCCGCAGGCATAGATATCGACGCACTCATGCAGGGTGCTGCAGATGCCAGAGAGAAATACTCAGTTCCCTCAATCGAAAACGATTGCTACAAGTACGCAGCAATCCGCAACCATCTCTACCGTTCAGGTAAAAAGGTTGAGATGTTCGTCAGCTACGAGCCTTCGTTCACTCTTATGTGTGAGTGGCTCAAGCAGCTCTACGGCGAGAGCGAGGGCAAAGAGAACAAAGGCATCTATCCTTCCTCAGCGATTTATTCCACAGATCTTCATTCGCTCGGTCAGTACGTCCAGGAGGGCGAAAGGCTGATGTTTGAAACAGTGGTATATTTCGATAAACCCAAGACCGATGTTAACATCAAGGAAGATCCCGAAAATGTTGACGGTCTTAACTTCCTCGCAGGCAAGACGGTTTCTTTTGTAAACCGCAAGGCTTTCGAGGGCACACTCCTCGCACATACAGACGGCGATGTTCCCAACATCGTTCTTGAAGTTGAGCAGATGGATGAGTACAACCTCGGTGAGCTCATCTACTTCTTCGAGAAGGCTTGCGCAATTTCCGGCTATGTGCTCGGCGTAAACCCCTTCGACCAGCCCGGTGTAGAAAGCTACAAGAAGAATATGTTCGCACTTCTCGGTAAACCCGGATATGAGGACATGAAAGCAGAGCTGGAAGCAAAACTCAGCAGATAAAGAAAGTTAAAGGAGCGATTACAATGGTAAAACTTATTCTCGGTCACAAGGGTGCAGGCAAAACAAAGAAGCTTATCGAGCTTGTCAACGCAGCAGTTGAAAACTCAAACGGCAATGTTGTCTGTATCGAACAGGAGTCAGCACTCACATACGATATCAATCATCGTTGCAGACTTGTAGCGACCGACAACTATAAAGTAAGCGGCTACGATGCATATTACGGTTTCCTTTGCGGCGTTTTCGCAGGCGACCACGATATTACAGATGTTTTTGCAGATGCAACTCTTCGCATCGGCGGCAGAGACTATGATGAGCTTGCAGAGTTCCTTCTTAAGGTTGCTGACCTTTCCAAGATGGAAGAGAAGGACGTTGTATTTACAGTATCCGCAGATAAGGAAGAAATTCCCGCAAAAGTATTCGAGGTTTGCGAAGTTCTGTAAAAATTAAATTTTTCTTGACAAAGCAGAATTAAAGATATATAATAGTCGTTGTGTGTAAATCGCATAGCGCTCTTTCACCCTTTACGGAGGTAGTTCAAAGGTGTTTATTGAGCTTGAACCCATATTTAACAACATAGGCGAAAAGCTGGATTTCGATTTTGATCTCGATTTGTCAGATGTCGATATTTCCGCGTGTTATCCCTTTGCACAGCCCGTCAATGTAAAGGGCAGGGTGTTCAACAAGGCAGGTGTTGTTCAGCTTCTGGCTGATGCAACGTTTACTTATTCCGCGCCTTGCGACCGTTGTGCGCAACCCACACAAAAAGATCTTTCAATCCCCGTCGACCATGTCTTGGTCACTTCGCTCAACGACGAAGAGAACGATGAGCTGATTCTTGTCGAATCGCTGCGTTTCAACCTTGGCGAGCTTATTACGGAGGATATTTTGCTCGGCTTGCCGACAAGGCATCTGTGCAAGGAAGATTGCAAGGGTGTTTGTCAGTATTGCGGCAAAAACCTTAATCAAGACTCATGCAATTGCTCAGCACCGCTCGATCCGCGTCTGGCGGCGCTGCAGCAGTTGTTAGATAATAATGATGAGTAAGAAGTTACACAGCAGCAAGGAGGTTCCGAGATGGCAGTTCCGAAGAGAAGAGTCTCAAAGGCAAGAAGAGACAAGAGACGCAGCAGCGTATGGAAGCTTAATGCACCTGAGCTCGTAAAGTGCCCCAAGTGCGGCGACTACAAGAGACCGCACAGACTGTGTGCTAATTGTGGCTACTACAATGGCAGACAGGTAGTTGAAACAGAGGCATAAGCTTTAGGCTTTAAGGCAGAGAGGTGATTTGTATCCTCCCTGCCTTTTGCTTTTGTTTTTGCGGATAAATTTTGTGCTTTTCTGCGTTGCTTCAGGCTCGAAATACCGTTGTATTCCGTCGCCTTTGCGCCTTGAACAACACAAAATTTATCGCGCAAAAACTTTAATTTCAAAGTCGTAATTTTACGGGTGAAAATATGAGCGTTTTTTGTTGGGATTTTGATGGCACGCTTGCTTACTCTGTCCATCTTTGGAGCAACAGCGTATTCAGAGCGTTGAATGAAACGGTTGATAACCACAGTGTCACTTTTCAGGATATCAGGCGCTGTAACGCAAGCGGTTTCACCTGGCACACTCCCGATGAGGATTTCACCGACCTGGTCGCTGAAAAGTGGTGGGAGTTTATGAATGCTCATTTTTATCGCAGCTTCGTGTCGCTCGGTGTTTCCGAGGAACAATCGAAGCTCGCAAGCGAAAAAGTCCGCGATATAATTATGCTGCCGCAAAATTACAATCTGTTTGATGATACGGTTTCAGTTCTGAAAAAAGCAGAAGAGAAAGGGCATACAAACATCATTCTTTCCAATAATTATCCTGAGTTGGAAAAGATAACGGATGCGCTTGGCATAACCCGATTTTTTGACAGATTGGTTGTTTCCGGTATTGTCGGATACGATAAACCTCGCAAAGAGATTTTTGATATTGCAAAATCGTTTTATCC
>JAFOBC010000175.1 GCA_017382015.1 Clostridia bacterium | reverse complement strand
GATAAGTTCGGTTGCTGTTTCGTTAATAAACAGCACAACGTAACCACGCCTTGTAAACTCCTGCTTTATACGACCGAGCGCAGTAGACTTACCGCCGCAAGGGCCGCCCGTTACAACAATTTTTGTAATTTCCATTCAAACATCATTCCTTATGCTCAGTAGAAATCAGATTTTCTCAAGTGCGTTTTTCACCGTATTAACTAATTCATCAAGCTCTTCCTGCGTTGAATCGGGGTTGACGTATATGTACACAGCCTTGGCAAGCTTATCGAGCGTATCTGCGCACATACCGTCGGTATACTCGGGCACTATTTCTTTGTTTGCCTCCATTCTGAAGGGATCCATCAGCGGATTGAATGCACCTCTTTTTTCGATAATGGGAGTCCAATGCGTATAAACGTGTCTGCCCGTATCAATCGGAAGCGTACCGCCTATGCCGTCCGCCGTCGCGAAAGCTCTTGCCGCCTGCTCCGATTCAAACTGAAAAGCAAGCGTTGTTCCGCAATCACCCTCTATATCGTGCGAGGGCACAAACTCACACAAACCTTCGAGCTTATCCATAACATATTTTTTGTTCTTTCTAAGATCGGCAAGCGTGGAATCCATACGCGAAAGCTGAACGTTGAGCACAGCCGCACAAAGTTCGTTTGAGCGGTACTCGTTACCGCAGAATCCCTCTGCCGAAAAGCCGCTCATCTGATCGCCGAAGAATGCAACGGCACTGCTGTCGTGATAAATCAGCGCACGCTCAAAGAAATCGCGGTTATTGGTGAGCATAGCGCCGCCTTCGCCGCAGGTAACGATTTTGAAAAAGTTGAAGCTGAGCGCACCTGCATCGCCTATTGTTCCAAGGCGCTTGCCTTTGTATGCGCCGCCGTCTGCCTGGCAGGCGTCCTCAAGCACATAAATACCGTACTCCTTTGCAATGGCAGTTATTGCATCCATATCGCAAGGGAAGCCCTGGATATGCACGGGGATAATTGCTTTTGTATGCTTTGTTATCTTTCTGCGTACATCCTCAGCAGAAAGGGTGAGCGTATCGTCAACATCAGCTATAACGGGCATTGCGCCTGCGGCAACAACAGCCATAGGTGTAGCAATATAAGTGTATGCGGGAACGATAACCTCATCACCCGGGCCGATACCCATTGCAACCAGCGCCGAGGTGAGCGCAGCATGACCGCTCGTGAGGAAAATTGCGTGATTACAATCAAACAGCTCTCTGAGCTTTGCTTCGGCGTTTTCGGACTCTCTGACTCCGCCGTTTATCTTAAACAAATCACCTGACTCTATAACCTTTGTGAGTTCTGCTATCTCTTCTTTACCTATTCTGTACATATGTGCTTAACCTTCGCTTTCGTAAAGACTGTTAATGTGATCAACCGTACCTGTGACAAGGTGGAAATCCGCATCATCTGCAAACGGCTGGACGTGTGAATAAAGGAACATATCCACCTCATAGCCGCCTCTGCAGATTGCATCCTGCGTTACCATATAGCTTTCGCTGCCGTTTGTGTTGGAGAGCGAGAGCACTTTTTTTGTATCAAAAGCTCTGTCGATTCTCATACCGATTTCCGAAAACAACTCATAACGGAAAGCGGCAAACACAACGTCACCAAGACCGATTACCGTCTGCTGCTCATGCACACATTCCTCATCCGGTTTGCACTCGTCATACGCTCTTATTACATCGCCGAGATGCCTTCGTATAAGCGCGTTTGCGTTTACGGTTTCGTGCTTGTATTTTTCGAGCATTGCTTTTGCCTTGTCGTAATCCATACGCTTTTTCAGCGGCACAACAAGCGCTTTTTCAGATACGGCAAGGTCAACATCGCTGTATTCGCTAATGTTGGAGTAAATTGCAACCGCATCACGCGCTGCAACCGCACTAAGTTCACGCACATAGGTGATATCGCCCGTTGTGCAGCCGTTTGAAAGCCTCGGACCTACGTCACCCTCGGGGCCGTTGAAATATGCAGTAATAACACCGCTCTTTTCTTCAACAGCGTCCACCATAAGACCTGACCAGTCGCGAGTTATTTCGTGGTTGAGGCCTGCAGCTGTGCCGTGAGCGCCGTAGTGGATAAGGTTTGCAACCGCTTCACCGTCTTCACCGACAAAAGAGATAACCGTCATTTCAGAATTGAAGCAAGCCCACGGATTCTGCCCCAATATAACCTCGTTGCGCAAATTAAGCTCTCTGCGGCTTATGCCGACAAGGCTTGTGCCACTCGCAACGCCCATCTTTACAGGCTTCGTGCTGTCTACTGCTTTTTGCACAGCAGAAAGAATTTTAGGTATAAAAATTTTGTCGCAATACGCTCTGTCTATATCTCCCCAGCCCGTTTCGCCTGCGGTATTAGGGCCTGAATGGGTATGTGTAGCGTTGAGCATACAGTTGCCCCTCGGGATTGAAAACCTTTCTTCAATCAGCCCGAGAATCTCCGCGGCAAGCTGAGTGCGGATAAGGCAAACAGTAAGGCTGAGCATAAGCGCCTTCCTGTCGCCCTGCCTGAAATAGTATGCAGTTGCCGTAAGGTCATCCTCAACCGACTCAGAAAAAACATCCGGTCTGTAGCCGTAAAGCTGACCGCCGATTTCAGGCGTTATGATTTCGCGCGCAACTCCAAGACAAAACTTTTCCATACAAACCTCCATTGAACGCGTGAGCTACTTTATACCTCGATTATATCACGCGCAAATTCTTTATTCAATTACAATTATCGAATTATGCAGGTATTATTGCGGTATTTATTAAGTAATTTTTACCGCACAAATAAAAAAGCCGACTTCAAGGTCGGCTGAAATCTGAGCATTAATAGCTTTTGAGTTTTCGGATATCCTCGGCAAAGGCCTTTTCGCTTGAATCCTGCGTAAATTCAAGCATAACTATGCCCTCAAAGCCTTTTGAAATCATCTTTCTGAGCAAGGTATCAAGGTAGTTTTTATCCTTTTTACGGAACATCTGCTCACGCTTGAGGTCGGAATAAGAAACGTGCATATCCTTGATAAAATCAAAGGTTCTGTCAATTCTGTCAAGGTCATATTCCATACGGAAGTATCTTGACTGGAAATAGGTTTTGAAATTATCCCTGCCAAGCTCAGCTCTGAAACGGATTATAGCATCGGTATTATTATTGAACGTATTATCGTGACACTCGGGGCAGACAATAATTCCGTATTCGCTTGCGACGTCGCAGATACTGTGGCAATCCTCCAGCAATAACCGATATTCCTCATCACTCGTCTTTTCACTGTCCTTTGTGCCGAGCCAGACTCTGATTGACTGCGCCCCCATTGCGCTTGCGTTCTCGCAAAGAGAGCGCCACTCCGCAGCAGTTCCGCTGCCTACGCGGTAGTAGCTGCCGTATGAGCTGACGGTAAGACCTGCCTCGTCACAAAGCCTTTTTGTTTCAAGTGCATCCTCAAGCGTTTTTATATGCACGTCCGAACCCCATTCGATATATTCTACGCCTTCTCTGCAGCATATTTCCACAATTTCTGCTACAGTTTTGTTGCGGAACGTAACACTTGTCATACCAATTTTAAACGCACCCATATTTCCACCTGCATTCTTTAAAATTCAGCTTCGTCAATTTTGCTCAGATACTGCTCAAACGGTCTGTTTACACAAGGCACCTGCGTAACCTCTTTAAATTCAACCGAATCGCTGCTTGTGACGGTGAGATATCTGCGGTAGTCTTTGTTCTCCGCAACCGGCTTACCCTCGCGCATAAACACAGCGCCGCCTCTGCTGCCCGTCAGCTCCATTTCGCCTATTATCGTAACAAGAAGCGCTCTTGCACTAATGAGCATATCGTAATCGTAAAAGTAATCGCTCATTGATTTGTGAGCAAATGTTAAATTTTTAAGGATTGAATCAACCTCAGCAAGTAACAATGTACATTCATCCTTAGCGCGAAGGAAGCCGGCACAACCGCTCATCTTACGAGGTATGTAAGAATAGTCAACGTGAGCATCCGTAATGAATTTTTTTGCAAGCTCAGCGTATTTCTTTTCATATTCTTCGAAAATCTCTTGCGCATCAAAATCCGATTCTGATTTTTGCGCTATGTGATCAGCGCAAAGCAGACCGCCGACCTGCGTATCGTTGAGCGCTGTGCCACCCGGGCGCGCCAGACCAAACGTGCCTGCAGCCTCGCCTATTGCATAAAGCCCCTCGATATCGCTTTCGTAGCTGTTTGACGTATTCACGCCGCCGTTATTATGCTGTGCGCACACGGCAATTCTCAGTTTTTGTGTGTAAAGGTCAATGCCTTGTCGCTTATAGACATCTATCGCCTTGGGATTGAGAAGTGCAAGACGCTCAATAGGCGTCGCCGCAACAGCGTTATTTGCAAGCAGATATCCGCTTGCTTCATCGCCCAACATATCAAAATCAAAACCTGCAGGATTTTGCGTGTAATCAAGGTACACCTTCCTGCCCTGCATTATCTCGTTATGCACCGCAATATCCACGCAGGATGAGGCTTCAAGCCGCTCAAAGCTGAACGGCCACTGATAGCCTTTGAGGAAAATGCAGTTGAACATTTCACTGTTTTCAGCAAACGAATCTGCCAGAAATTCACGCTCAACGCCATCCTCATCAACGCTGACAAACCTCGGCACAACCTGCATAAAGCTGCCCGAAACATTCCAGCGAAAATCGACTGAAGCCATACCGTATTGCCATTGAGTAAAGT
>JAFOBC010000174.1 GCA_017382015.1 Clostridia bacterium | reverse complement strand
TTTTGCTATGTAATATTTTGCGCGTTTATTTTAGTTAAAATACCGAAAGAATAAGGGCTTTGATTGAAGACCGTAGCAGTTTTCAGCAACAACCTCGCAGTACTCTTCAGAAATCAAAGATTTATCAATTTTTATCCTAATTTTCTTCTCGGGTTCAGCTCTGAAATATCCGGAGAGTTGTCTTGCGATCTGACGACGCTCGCCTTTGGTATCAACAGCAAAGACGCGGTAAATAAACACCGGCATACCGTCTGTCGACTCAGCAGCATCAAAAATCACCTTATTTCCTATAAGTTTAACTGTTGCATTATCAGCAAACCTCGGTGCATTTGATTTCAGCTTTCGTTGTTCAGGTGTATATTTTCGTTCAAAAGGACTATTCAACACATATTCGCACAGATACTTTTGTGACAACAAATCAACAGCTCTGAGGCGGATTCTGTTATCCTTATCAATCTCAACAACCCAGAACGTCGAGACAAATCGCCAACCTTTCGGGTGAACAGTACGTTCATCATCAAAAGTAAACTCGGCAAAATATAATCCACCCGTGCCAAAAGCGGTATATTCACCCTGCCATACTGACCGAGCATCGTTGATAGGATAATGTGAATGACCCGAGAAATCTATAATCTGAGGATACTCTTTTAAGATTGGTGCAAAATCGGGAATACCCCAGCCTTCAAAATCCGAGCTTCCGTAAACAGTATTTGAAATATGCTCATGCTGAAAAACAAAAACAGGTTTTGAAGCATCATCTGCGACTGCTTGGTCAAGCTGTTCTTTCAACCAGATTTTTTGATATTCGCCATAGTGTTCACCCTCATTTTTAGAAGCCGAAAGACCGATAAAATGAAAGCCGTTAATCACTCTGTGAAAGTCCGTCTCCTGCCCCATTACAGACATGTAGCATTCAAGCGAACCCTTACCGAGATTATGGTCATCATGCGAATGAGAAATAGTTGCAAGGAACTGCGTATCTTTCTTTTTAACTGCCGAAATTGCAGATTTTATGCTGCCGTAAGCAATTTTTCTGCCTCTGTCTGTTACATCACCGGCAATAATAACCGCATCGAGTCGCTTATATTTCTTGGATTTTTCGGCAATTTTATTACCGACTTTTATCATCTTTTCTACACGGGTTGTCTGAATGTCTCCTATAGTTGTGATATGCGAATCACTCGCAACAATAAAACGTACAATAGGCTCAAAATCACCTGTGTCTTTCGGAGCTTTCGGATGAACAACAAGCGATTGAAGCCTTCCGTATCCGTTAAGCAACTTCATCAAAGCAGGCGAAACCCTATTCATATATCTGCTCCCATCCAAGTTAATGTTTAATAAGAAAATTATACCACAAGCATACAGATAAATCAACAAAATAAAAAGGCGTTCCGCCAAAAGCAGAACACCTTTAAACAGAAAAATTTATCTTATACCGTAATTCTCGATGATGTAATCCATATCCTTATCACCGCGACCGGAAAGATTAATCAGCACAGATCCGTGCTCCATAGTCTTTGCCAGCTTCATACCGTAAGCAACAGCATGAGAGCTTTCGATTGCAGGGATAATACCTTCCATACGCGAAAGCTTAAAGAAAGCATCAATTGTCTCTTCATCATCAATAACGTCATACTTAACTCTGCCGATATCCTGAAGGAATGCATGTTCAGGACCTGATGAAGGATAGTCAAGACCGCTTGCAACTGAATAAACGGGAGCAGGCTCGCCGTTTTCATCCTTGAGCATAATGCTGTTAAAGCCATGCATAATACCTTCTTCGCCGTATTTAAGGCTGGCTGCGTGGTCTCCAAGTTTTGGACCTCTGCCGAGAGGTTCAATACCGTAAATATCAACAGGATCGTTAAGGAAACCGGCGAAGAGACCGGCAGCATTTGAACCGCCGCCGACGCAAGCTACGATAGCATCAGGAAGGTGACCTGTCATCTCAACAAACTGCTCTCTCGCTTCAATACCAACAACACTCTGGAAATCGCGCACCATCATCGGAAACGGATGCGGGCCGAGAACAGAGCCTATGCAATAAATAGACTCCTTATATTCTTTACTGTATGCATCAAAAGCTGCATCAACTGCCTCTTTGAGAGTCTTAAGACCATGAGTAACCTCAACAACATTAGCGCCGAGAATCTTCATTCTGGCAACATTCGGAGCCTGCTTCTTAATATCAACAGAGCCCATATAAATATCGCATTCAAGACCAAAATACGCAGCTGCAGTAGCAAGCGCAACACCGTGCTGACCTGCACCTGTTTCTGCAATAACCTTCTTTTTGCCCATATACTTTGCAAGAAGAGCCTCACCCATACAGTGGTTGAGCTTATGAGCACCGGAATGGTTGAGATCTTCACGCTTTGCATAAAGCTGAACATTGCCTCCGAGATAATCAGAAAGACGCTCAAGATGAGTTACGGGAGTAGGTCTGCCCTGGAACTCTTTTCTGATTCTGCGAAGTTCAGCAATAAACTTGCGTGACTGACATATGGAGTAATAAGCCTCTGTAATTTCAGCCATAGCAGCTTTGAGTTTATCATCAATATAAACACCGCCGTATTTGCCGAAATAGCCGTTTTCATCAGGGTAATTCTTAAAATAGGTTTCAAAATCAATACCATTGAGTAACATTAATAATATCCTCCGAATTAATATTTAAGCAGGTTATAGTCGTTTAGTTTAGCTGCGCCATCGTTTAGTTAAAAGTTTCATAAGATTGCTCCAAAAAAGAAAATAAAAAAGTCCTCGACAGAAAGAATCTGTCAAGGACGAATAAAAGCTTATCCGTGGTGCCACCTTGATTCACGCATACCGCGTGCACTCATAAGGATACTGACATATCCTAAGCAACTGACGTATGCTCACACGTTGCAGAATACTCTGTGCCAAAGCACATTTGACTGCACCCTCCGCGGTCCATTTGACGAACTGTTTCCTACCCGAATTCCAGCTTACACGGGCTCTCTGTGAGGGCATCTTTCGCCTTTATCTCCGCATCAACGGTTTAGCTTATTAAATTAGGTGTATTATATCACCGCAAAAAACACTTGTCAAGAAGAAGTTTATGCAAAGAGGAAGCTCAGAATCATAGTGAAAAGTGAAGTAATATCAAAAATACTTACAGGTTTATCAAACGCACTATCAGGAACATTTGTTGTAATCGATTCTGCCTTAATAGGCAGAAGATCGTTTGAATTCAGAGAAGCATCATCGTCTGCTGCATCATAAAGGACAATATCAAATGCAACGAGACCCTCATCATCATAATAGAATGTAGCGTTAGACT
>JAFOBC010000173.1 GCA_017382015.1 Clostridia bacterium | reverse complement strand
GTGGTGAGCGTGTCAGCCTTATCTTTATGCTTGCGGGTCTGTTCTTCCTCTTCTGCGGTACAAACGCAATCACGACTTTCTTTGCTCTGTTCGCTGCTGAAATTCTCGGCAAAACAACTGCAGAGGCTACAATTATGACAACTCTCTTTGCCGTATGCTCCGCTATCGCAGCAATTCCCGCAGGCTATATGGGCAAGAAGATCGGCAGAAAGAAAACTATCGTCATCGGTCTTATCGCATTTATGGCTGCTTTTGTTCTCTATCTTGCAACACGCAGCGATATCATTGTCTGGGTTGTCCTTGTTATCGGCGGCTTTGCAAATATGCTTATCACCGTTAACACACTTCCCCTTGTTCTCGAAATCGGCGGTAACGACAGAGTCGGTACTTTCACAGGCTACTACTACACGGCTACTTTCTCCGCTCAGATTGCATCTCCCATCGTTTACGGTGCTGTCCGTATGCTTTCAGGCACATATATGTCCCTGTTTGTTTACAGCCCCATAATGTTTGTTCTCAGCATGCTTTGCATCCTTGTCGTCAGACACGGCGAGGCTCTGCCTGATGAAGTTATCAAGGCTGCAGAAGCAGAGGGCAACGACTGATAATATTGATCAAAGCTTTACCTGCGGAGGAGTTTTCTCCTTCGCAGGTGGTGTATTTTAAAAGCAAAGGGTGAACCTTATGGCTCAGCAGAAAATTACAAAGAAGCAGACACTTGTTCAGACTCTTAAGTTTGCGGCGTTTTCAATGGGCGCAGGTGTTATTCAGACGGTTACTTTCACCGTGCTTAACGAAGCTTTGCACCTGGATTATTGGCTGGCATATCTGCCGGCGCTTGTGCTTTCGGTGCTGTTCAACTTCACGGTTAACCGCAAGTTCACATTCAAATCAGCCGCAAACGTGCCGATAGCAATGCTCAAGGTTGCCGGTTTCTACTGCGTTTTCACTCCGCTCTCGACGTGGGGCGGCGAGCTGCTTGATTCATGGCTCAAGGTTACTTTCCCTGCAATTTCATCCTGGAACGAATACATCGTTCTTGCTCTTACAATGGTACTTAATCTCGTGACCGAGTATCTCTTCTGCCGCTTCTTTGTGTACAGAAACAGTATGTACACAAATAAAGAGGGCGTTAAAGAGATGGAAACACTCAACGGTGACGAATAATTGATTCAAGGAAGAATTCAAATGAAGAAGATCATCAGCCTTATACTTTGCGCTGCGGTATGCTTCGGTGTGCTCTGCTCGTGCTCATCTACGGAAAAGACTGTGCTGACAGTTGGTGAAGCTCAGATAAACGGTGAGGTTTTTGCTTACTACTTCAATGAGGTTTACAGTGAGTGGGAGAGAAACGGCGGCGACCTTTTGGCAATTGATGAAATGGTTGCGCAAACGGTGGACAGATGCTGTGAATACGTTGCGGCGTCTACTATTATCAGAACGCTTCAGTTGCCGTTGTCGGTAGATTCCAAAAAAAGCATTGCCGAAAAAACCGAGGATGTGTGGATGCTTTACGGCGGCTTCTACACCGATGCGGGTATCAGTAAGCAGACGGTATCCAAAATCACCGAGGCAGAGGAATACCGCACTCAGCTGTTGCTTTATTACTTTGGTGACGGCAGTGAGTACGAGGTTTCCGAGGAAGAAATTGAATATTATTTTGACTGTACGTACGTTGCGTTCAAGGCTGTAAACGGCTATTTTACAACCACGGATGAAAACGGAGATACTGTGGCTTTGCCCGAATCCGATATTCTTGCAATCAAGGCGGATTTTGAAAAGAAACGTGCCCGGCTTGAATCGGGCGCCTCTTTTGCTGATGTGAACGACGGCAATGACGTTGACGCTACCTTCAGCGCGGTCTCAAACACAGCGTTCCCCGAAGGATTCCTTGCAAAGGTGTCGGCGCTGACATACGATACCCCGGCGGTTATCGAGACGGATGAAAACATCTTTCTGGTTGTGCGTGTCGATGCTAAAAAAGGTTCGGACAACTACTACAAAACCTACAGAACAAAATATATTGAGGCTTTGCGCGGCGAAATGCTGACGGATATGCTTGTCGCTTCCGGCGAGGAGTATGGCGTTGAGCAGGATGGCGGCAGGCTTGAAAAAATAGCTGATGATGTAATTTCGGCAAGAAATAAGAGAAAATAAGTTCGCTTGCGAAAAAATTACTGTTGACACTTTATTTTTGCTGTGCTATAATCAGCTTGAATTATAAGTAGTAGTATCTGTAAAGATATTTCTATTATTTCACGAAAGGTTTGGTGTACATTTATGAAAAAAATAATCTCCGCAATTCTCGCATGTGTATTCGTGTTTGCTCTTGCTTTCACTACTTTTGCAGCGGTCAGCCCCACAGCTCCCGTAATCGATGAGACAACTACCGTTGAATCTACATCCAATGATGTAACATCCGATACAAGCCCCGTTTCTCCCGACACAGGCGCACACGTAGGCAAGACTGTTGCAGCAGCAGCTGTTGTTGCTCTTACACTTGGCGGTGTAGTTGTTTACACAACAAAGAAAAAGGCTGAATAATTAAAGCTTAACAACCGGATATAAAAGCCCTGTGTTCGTCAAAGAACTTAGGGCTTTTGTATATTATTCAAACTGTCGTAAGGGGGAGGTGCGCACGTGGCACGCAACGATAACGGCAATTCTCGCACAGAGAACAGCTCGCAAAAAAGCAAAAAGTTGCTGATGGTTGTTATCATTATTGCAATGATTGTTATTTTTGTTTTTGTGTTTCTGAGCTTGTGGGCTTTGAAAGAGCACTCTGCAGAAATGAGCTACGGCGAAATTGCAGAAATAGCAATTGAATCCGACGGCGCAAAGCCCGACGACGGCACGGCAACAAGCCCGATTGATCTTGATGCGCTTCACGAAATCAACAGCGATGTTTATGCCTGGATACGCATTCCCGGCACGCACGTTGATTATCCCATTGCACAAAGTACGGTCAGCGATAACTATTATCTGCACCGTTCGATATACAAACGTTACCTTTTTGCCGGTATGATTTACACGCAGTCTTGCAACAAAAAGGATTTCAGCGACCCGGTAACGGTAATTTACGGCCACAATATGAGAAGCACAACGATGTTCTCAACCCTGCATTATTTTGAGGATCCGTCGTTCTTCAACGAGCACGATACCTTCTATATTTACACGCTCGACCGTGTTCTTACCTACAAAATTGTTTCGGCATACAGGTACGATAACCGTCATATTATGAATTCGTTCAATTTCAATGAACCTGCGGTTCTGCAAAGCTTTCAGCAGCATACACTCAACCCTCTTTCTACCCTCAGAAATGTCAGGGACGGTGTTACACTTGATGAAACCAGCAAGCTTGTTGTGCTCAGCACGTGTATGACCGGCGATAAAAGCGCAAGACTATTAGTAAACGGAGTGTTAATCAGCGATGTCCCGATTTCATAAGAAAAACAGATACGATTCAGATAAAGAAGTAACCCTCAAAAGGTCAGATATCAAATCTTACTCTGAGGATGAGGATGCGTTCCCCGTATATATCCCGATGGGTGACGGCGGCAAGAAGAAAAAGAAAAAAGGCAAAAAGGTTGCACTTATCCTGTTGCTTGTTTTTCTG
>JAFOBC010000172.1 GCA_017382015.1 Clostridia bacterium | reverse complement strand
ATTTGATATAGGGCAGGGGATTTACGGTGTTGCCGTTTACTATAACCTCAAAGTGGAGGTGAGCACCCGAACTGTTACCCGTGTTGCCGACACGGCCGATTGCCTGACCGCGTGATACTTTCTGACCGACGGAAACTGAAATTGAGCCGTCGAGCATATGTGCGTATCTCGTCTTGACGCCGTTGCCGTGGTTGATGACAACCTGGTTACCGTAGCTGCGGTTGCTGAACTTAACAAGCTCAACCGTGCCGGAATCTGCCGCAAGAACAAGCTTGCCGGATGCGTTACCGCCGGCGATGTCGAGACCTGTGTGGAATCCGCTGCGGCGTCTGCCGTATTGAGAGGTGAGTGTGTAAAGTCCTGAAACAGGCCATACAAAACGACCCTTTGAGATAATTTCGTAGTTGCCTATTACGCTGCTGCCGTTGCCGTAGATTGTTGGCTTCTTGGTACCAATCTGAATCTTTTCAGATATCGGTTCAACTATTGTTACGCGTCCGATTTCTTCAGATTCTGTCTGTATACCGTCGACATAGGTGACGAGGTATGTGACCTTGTCCGTGCCGTCAACACCCTTGCGGATTACGCGCTTGTCGCCCTTGAAGAGTTTGGATGATTCAACCTTTTCGGTTTCATAAGGAATGCTTTCGTTTTTCTCGATAACCTTGATTATCTTAACTCTTACAAAGCTGACCTCGGATGAAATCATAAGCTCTGTGCCAACCTTGAATACGTTGAAATTAACGCTCGGGTTGAGTGCTCTGAGCTCGGACGTTGAGACGCTGAATTTGTCTGCTATGCCTGAAGGTGTGTCGCCCTTCTGGATGGAGTAGAAAACAGCCTCGCTCTTCTTCTCGTTTTCGAGGATATGAAGGAGCTTTGAAGCTTCCCATATATTGTCTTCATCGTCGGAGTAAAGACCCTGAACAAACTCGATATCTTCCACAAAGTCGGCGAAAGAGTTTTCGTCGGTTGTGTCGAGCTTGTATTTTTCTTCAGCTTTGTGAAGTATATTGTCGAAAACGCTTCGTGCGTCCGTTTCGTTTTTGATTGCGCAGATAAATTCGCCGTCGATATAAACTCCGCAGGCGCTTGTGAGCTTTGAATCGGAGTTTTCGATAATTTTGTCGCTGATTGCGTTTGCATCGCTGAGCTCGTTGAGCTTTACGCGGGTGATTCTGTAAGTCGGGTTAGCGATGAGCGTGCCGTCGCCTGCGCCGGAATCGATTCTGTTTTTTACAATTGTTCGTGCCTGTATGAATATGGATTCGTCGCTGATATATCCGAGTGAGCAGGATTCGCCGTCGTTCTCGACAATTACCTCAAGAGCATACGTTGAGCTTGTCCATGAGCTGACCGTGCCGATAAGAAGCAGGAGCGAGAGGGTGGGCAGAACGATGTTGATTGCCGTCTTGTACGGGTGAGGGTGGCGTTTGTAAGAAGCTTTGAGGTATGCGGGCAGGTTCTTTATCCTGTCCTTTGCAGAACCCCTGAGTGTGCCTTTTATACCGTGTCTTGCTTTTTGGAATTCAGCCTTCAGCTTGCGGAATTCCTCAACAGTAGCTTTGGCAGAGCGGAGCAGAACGGCATCGCAGAACACGAAGAAAATGCCGGCGAAAATTCCGAGCGCGTGCAAGGGTCGCTTTAAAACGCTCTTGAGTCTGTAGCCGATAAATCTGATGCTTCGGATTATCCTCAGACCGAATATATATATCGCATCGTAGAGCGGATTTTTAACACGCTCCGGTGCGTTTACGCAGGGGCGTTCAACCGGTTGAGGTTCTTCTTCCTCCGGCTGTTCGGTTACAACTGTCTCAACCTCTGCAAGCTTTGGCTTTTCGATGTTGAATATGGGTGAATCGGCGAGGAAGCCGAAGATTCCGTATTCGCTGAGGGCTTGTCCGCTGTCGGGTT
>JAFOBC010000171.1 GCA_017382015.1 Clostridia bacterium | reverse complement strand
TCAGTAACAGAAACCAGCATAATGTTCATAACACCTATGCCACCGACAACAAGGGAAATTGCACCAACAGCCGCAATAAACGCAGTAAATACATTGATTACGGTATCAACAAGCTCAATGTACGTGGCCATATTTGTTACCTTGTAGATTTCGCGATCAGAATTAGAATGTCTGATTTTAAGCACATTAACCGCTGATGCACCTGCGCTGTCAAGGAACCGATCGTCATTGGCAGTAAGATAAACCATCTGATACCTTCCGCTTTGTCCGAAAAACTCGTTAAACGTAGTAGACGGTATCATCATTGTTACCATAGTGCCCATCGCACTTCCGGATTCCATCATTTGTGACATTGATTCAACGTCAGCATTCATCATCGACGTATTATCACCTACGCCAATAATTTTGAAAGCAACCGTTTTACCATTGGCTGTAAGATTTAACTTTTCACCAACACAGTTTTCTTTACCAAATAACGTGTATGCACTTAAATTATCGATACATACAACATATCTGGCGGCCTCATAGTCAGCCTCATTATAAAAACGACCGTAAAGCATTTGTGAATTCATAATGTACTGCAAATCGGTCGTACCGGCCATAATCATAGCCGTACCGTTTTCATTTGTCGACTCACATGCAGCCATATTAAAAGCCATAGGAGAAACAACACCAACGCTGTCAAGCCTTTTGATTGCTTCTATATCATCATCGGTTATATAATCACTTGAAGTTGCCGCATCGGCCGCAACGGTAATACTGACCATATTTGATCCCATAGACTCAATCATACCAACTATATAATCTCTGCCGCCGTTACCGACGGTAACTATAGCGATAACCGAAGCAACACCAATTATAATGCCGAGCATTGTCAACAAAGAACGTGTGATATTGGTGCGGATGCTGAAAATTGCAATTCGTATATTTTCAACTATATTCATGAGTCAATGCACCACCCGTCACACAGCACTGTCCGTTGCATAAACAGCCGCCACCTTCTCACCCTCTGCAGCTATCTCCTGAAGAGTAGTAGCGGGATTTTGAACAATCTTATCACCCGCGGCACAACCCGACAGCACCTGATACTGCGTATCAGTAGCTATACCCAACTCAACCGGCACACGTGTTACCGTTTCATTAGTCTCGTCAAAAAGATATACATAATTTCCTGTATCGTCAGTTTCAACTGCTTCAATAGGCACAACAACAGTCTCATCAACTGAATCCAATTCAATTTCTATATCAACATCAATACCGATAATAATGCTTTCATCAGGATTTATAATCTTAACCTTAGCAGGTATTGTGTTCGATGACCCAGTTGAAGTTCCGGCAGCGCTGCCAAGCATAGAAGTTATGTCAAAACTGCCGGAAGATGTAGCAGTCGGGCTTATAAATATAATCTCGCCTTCAAGTTCGTGACCAAGTGAATTAATAACCGCCTTCTGACCGACTTTAACATCCAGAACATCGTATTTACCAAGAGAGAATGAAGCAACAAGACTATCATAATACTCAATTGCAAGACCAATATTCTGAGATGCGGAACCGCCGGCAAAAGAAGAAATGAGCCCTGAGATATCTGTTGTTGATGCATCGCCGGACAAAAGCCCCATAACAGCATTTATATCCATACCACCCGATGCCTGAGAAGGAACATAAGGTTGACCGGCAACAATGTTCAGCTCAGTGACAACACCCGAACCTTCCGCATACCATCCGCCAGACAGTTTCTTAACCAACTCATTGACTGCATCAAGTTCAAGCTTTGCGGTATCCATCAGTGATTTATACGTAGACCCCAGAATGTTGTTTGACTGAGTTTCAAGAAGCGTTTTCTGTGCCTTAAGACCCATAAGTGACATCTGAGCACTCATAAGCTGAGTTTCAGCCGTTGCGCTGTCAATCATTGTAGAAATATCAATTGAAACGCCGGAGTTCAGACCCTCAATCATATCTGCTACTGAATTTTTGTCAACACCTTGAAGAGCAAGCTTGAGGAAATATTCACGAAGATCTTCAACGGTATAACTACCGCCCAAAAGCTTAACCAACGATTTAAAATCAATTTCATCAACCCAATCTGGGATATCAAAAGTTATATTCGGTCGCGAAACATCATTTTTTTCAGTCTCAGCCTCAGTCTGAGCCTCAGTAGCGGCTTCAGTAGTGACCTCCGTAGCGGCTTCAGCCTCAGCAGAAAGTCGTTCGATTTCCTTTTCAAGAGCCGTAATTTCAGCGATTACTTGCGGCAATTTTGCATCAGCTTCATTGGCAGAATTAATTGAATTGAGATAATTAATTTTTGCTGAATCATAAGCAGACTGTTTTTCCGAAACAATACCGCTTAAAGAGGAAGGCTCAAAAGTAGCGAGCAATTGACCATCCTCAACCTTATCGCCAAGCTTTACAAACACCTCCTTGGCAACCACACCGTCAAAAACCAGGTATTCTCCTCTGCTTGTGGATTCAACAACACCCTGCGTTGAAAGCGTTTGCTTAACTGTAGACGTGCCGACCGTCATAATCACAGCTTCAAACTTATCTGAAGTTTTTGTGTGAATAAAGACAGCGCTGCCTGCAACAACAGCAACAACCAACACAACAGCAACAATAATTTTAATCAGCTTTTTTCTTTTCATACCGATTCCTCCCTTTTTGTCTATTGTCACTTATTTAAGAGCTTCAAGCGCCCTCTTTCCAATATCGTTACGCTTATGTGCACCTTCAAAATCAATCTTTTCGGTAGCGGCATAAGCTTTTTCAAGAGCAGAGGGCAGATTTTCTGCTCTTGCAGTTACACCGAGAACACGGCCGCCGTTAGTGAGGAAGTTGCCGTTTTCGAGCTTTGTACCCGCATGATAAACAACTGCTCCGTCAACTCCACCCTT
Source organism: Clostridia bacterium (assembly GCA_017382015.1). Taxonomy (GTDB): domain Bacteria; phylum Bacillota; class Clostridia; order Oscillospirales; family Acutalibacteraceae; genus UBA8612. The sequence goes on along the minus strand of JAFOBC010000171.1, from coordinate 8,245 downwards.
TTCATCAAGGCCGTTTATAACTATACCTTTAGCATATGAACCCGGATAGCCACCTGATGCCATAATTACACAAGAACAAGCTTCGTCTGCAAAAACAACATCAATCTGATCAAGGGTCTCATCTGCAACAGCCTCAATAATATCTACAAGAGGCGTCTCAAGCAAAGGCATAACAACCTGAGTTTCCGGATCGCCGAATCTTGAATTGTACTCGATAACCTTAGGACCGTCGGGAGTGAGCATCAAACCGAAATAGAGACAACCCTTGAAAGGACACCCTTCGCTGCGCATAGCTTCAACAGTAGGCATAAAGATAGTGTCCATACACACCTGAGCTACGTCGTTAGTATAATAGGGGTTCGGAGCAACAGTGCCCATACCGCCTGTATTGAGACCTTTATCACCGTCAAGCGCTCTCTTGTGATCCATTGAAGAAACCATCGGTGCAAGTGTCTTGCCATCTGTGAAAGCAAGCACAGAAACCTCAGGACCTGTGAGGAACTCTTCAACAACTATGTTGTTACCTGAAGCACCGAACACTTTGTCTTCCATAATAGACTTAACAGCATCCTTAGCCATCTCAAGATCCTCTGCAATGATAACACCCTTACCGAGTGCCAGGCCGTCTGCTTTGATAACAACAGGGAACTTTCCTGTTGTTTCAATATATTTGATTGCAGCATCGGAATCGGAGAAAACCTCATAGGCTGCCGTAGGAATGCCATATTTTTTCATAAGATTCTTCGAGAAAACCTTGCTGCTTTCAATTCTTGCAGCAAGAGCTGACGGACCAAAAGCTTTGAAACCCTCTTTTTCAAAAGCGTCAACCATACCGGCTGCAAGCGGATCATCGGGAGCAACAAAAACAAAATCTACATTTTGTTCTTTTGCAAGAGATATCATGCCTTCAATATCCATAACGTTAACTGCGAAACATTCGGCATCGCATGAAATTCCGCCGTTACCGGGTGCACAAATAACGCTGTCTACCCTTTCGCTCTCGAGAAGTTTCTTAATAAGCGCATGTTCACGTCCACCTGAACCAACCATAAGAATTTTCATAAAGCTTTCCTCCAGTTATTTGCATAAATTTACACGGTACATTATAGCATAAAATCTCTAAAATATAAAGGCTTTTTTTAAAATTAACTAAGTTGCAACATAAATAATAAAATGTTCGTGTCATAGAGTTTTTAAAACACATATACTGTTACAGTACATTTTATCGAGGAGTGATTATTACGGATACTTTCGACAGACAGATTGAAGAATACAAAAAGGAACTGATGAAATATGCCAAAAAGAATGGCTATGTATACGCGGGCGTTGTCGACGGATTCAAAGAGAGAAAACCTGAACCCCCAGAAGAGCCGAAGCAAACGTTGTACGACGCACGTTATGTCAGTAACCGACCAATGCCCACTGAATATATGGGTGATAACGATATTGAAACACAGACGCAAAACACCGCGAATGAAAACTACAACGATTTTATTAAAATGAACGGTAAAATCGGCAAACTAAGAGTACAGACCTATGCATCAGAACAAGTTTTTCCAATCCAGAATGCAAAAGTAACGGTGGAAAAGGAATTTTCAGACGGCAAACATATATTTGCTGAAGAATTCACCGACATTGACGGTGTTGCAGAAAACATAACCCTGCCAACAAGAAGCAGAGAACTTTCTCTGACACCGGATACACCTATACCCTATTCCACATATACCGTAAAAGTGTTCCATCCCGGTTTTAATTTAATGGTGTTTCACAATGTTCCGATATTTGAAGGCATTGAATCGCTGCAGCCCGTAGGAATGCTGCCGAAGAACGGCAATGGTGAAACACAAATCACCGAAGAAGAACCTGACCTTTAAGGAGTAATCGTATGCCAACACCAACAATTCCGGACAAAATAACCGTACATCTTGGTCCACCAGATTCACAAGCAGAAAATATCACTTTACCTTTTGCTGATTACATCAAAAACGTTGCATCCAGCGAAATATACCCCACCTGGCCAGAAAATGCGCTCAGAGCAAATATTTACGCAATCATCACTTTTGCTCTTAACAGATATTATACTGAGTTTTACAGGAGCAAGGGATATAATTTTGACATCACATCTTCCACGCAATATGACCAGAAGTTCATAAAAGGCAGAGAAATTTTCGAAAACATCAGCCTTATTGTTGACGAAATCTTTAACGATTATATCACCAAATCAGATCAGATTCAGCCGTATTTTACAGCTTATTGTAACGGCACAACCGTACAATGTGACGGGCTGTCCCAATGGGGCACCGTCACTCTTGCAAACCAAGGAAAAACGCCCTACCAAATACTGCAAAATTACTATGGAAACGACATAAATATAGTAAAAAACGCACCGGTGGGCACAAATACACCATCATACCCCGGTGTGATTTTAGAACTCGGTGATTCGGGCGAGGACGTAAGAACAATCCAAAAACAATTAAACAGAATAAGCGCAAATTATCCGTCTATCCCTAAAATTCCGTCAACTAACGGAATTTTTGATGAGGCAACAAGACGGGCAGTAATCCAATTTCAAAAAATATTCAACTTATCACCTGACGGACGTGTAGGTAAGGCAACATGGTACAAAATCAAACAGATTTTTAACTCCGTCAAAAATCTGTCCGGACTTTACTCTGAAGGCATCACAATCACTGAAGCTGAGCGTAAATTCCCTAAAGTTCTTAAAATCGGAGACAACGGAAAGGAAGTATCGGTACTTCAATATTATCTTGCATTCCTCGGTTTTTTCTACGATACTCTCCCGGAAATTTCAGCAGACGGTATCTTCGGACCTGAGACTCAAAACGCTGTAATTGCTTATCAGCAACAGTTTGGATTACCCGCTGACGGAATTGTAGGGCGTCAGACGTGGAACTCCATACAAGATAGCTACGACGCCGTTTTGCGTTCACTGCCCGAAGAATATCGCAGCTACTCTTCACTTTTATATCCCGGCTATTACATTACAACAGGCGCTACAGGAAGGGTTGTTGAACAGCTCCAAACATTCATAAACGTAATTGACCGATACAATAATTCCGTACCATCAGTGCAAGTTGACGGCATATACGGCAACTCAACAGCGCAAGCGGTAAAATCAATACAACGTCTGGTAGGTCAAGAACCAACGGGCGCTGTCGGCCCGCTGACATGGAATGCAATAGTTAATCTCTATAACGAATACCGCTGAATGAATAAAGAACGACAATATACAAACACTACTTTAAAACGGTATCGGAAGTGGTAATATGGAGCAAATGCTCACAAACGATTTTAACAAAAATATCCGAGCGCTTGATGCTGCGCTCAGAGTTGACAAAAGTTTTGATATGGTTTGCAGAAATTTTGTTTTCGCCGGCAAGAAAGCAAAGCTGTATTTTGTTGACGGACTTGTAAAAGACGACTCAATGGTAAAAGTAATACAAAGTATGCAATCGCTGACCGAGGATATGATAAAACAAGCATCCTGTGCCAGAGCTTTTGCCGACAAATTTGTAAGCTATATCGAAACAGATATTTGCGCAAGCGTAGATAAAATCACAACATTTGTTCTCTCCGGAACACTGTGCATAATAGTAGAAGGCTACGAACAAGCTATATTGATTGATGCCAGAACTTATCCGTGCAGAAGTGTTGCAGAACCCGAAAACGACAAAGTTCTTCGCGGTGCGCACGACGGATTTACTGAAACGCTGATATTCAACACAGCACTTATAAGGAGGAGGCTTCGCAATCCGCATCTGACAATGGAATATTTCAATATCGGCGACAGCTCACGCACCGATATTGCAATATGCTATGTGGCTGATAAAGTTGAGAAAAACGTTCTTGAATGCATAAGAAAAAAGCTTACAAACGTTAAGATAAACAACTTGACAATGGGCCAAGCTACGCTCTCTGAAACGCTGCTTACAAAGCAGCATTTTAATCCTTTTCCCAAAGTGAGATATACCGAACGTCCCGATGCGGCAGCAGCAAGCGTTAACGAAGGAAATATTGTAATAATGGTCGATAACTCTCCGTCAGCAATGATTGTACCGACGGGAATATTTGATTTTTTACAAGATTCAAACGATTATTATTTTCCGCCACTGATCGGATCTTACCTGCGCATAATCCGTATGCTTATATTCGCGCTGACGCTTTTACTCACACCAATTTGGCTTTTACTGATACAAAACGAGCAATATATCCCACCGTGGCTCGAGTTCATCAAGATACAGCAAGAATATTTGATACCTCCTTTTGCACAGCTTTTGATTGTAGAAATAATTATTGATGCGCTCAAACTTGCTTCTCTTAACACGCCGTCTGCTTTGAGCAATTCGTTAAGCATTGTCGGAGCACTTGTTTTAGGTGAATTCGCAGTACAGTCAGGCTGGCTTTCACCTGAAGTTGTGCTGTATATGGCTTTTGTCGGAATAACAAACTTTACGCAGCCAAGCTATGAACTGGGATATGCGTTCAAGCTTTGCAGAATGATGCTCATCATACTGATTGCAACACTCAATCTGGCAGGATTCATAACCGGAATAGCACTGATAATACTCTTGATAGCATTCAACCCAACGTTGACAGGAAGGTGTTATCTCTACCCTCTCATCCCTTTCAACTATAGAAAGCTGTCAGGTCTGTTAATCAGAAAAAAACTTAGTAAAGATAACAACTGAGCACAAATTAAAGCAACCGATTTCTTATGCGAAATCGGTTTTGCTTATTTTTAAAAAAGAATTGATTTTGGTTATAGCTTTTGATAAAATGATTATGTATGAAATCCAATAAAACTCGGAGGAATTACTATGTTAAACGGTATACTCAAAGCTGCTGCCGCTGTTGCAGCCGCAGCAGGTATAGGTTATGCAATCAAAGGCAACAGAATCGATCCGGCTGCAGCTGCGGCCAGAACGGTAAATGCCGCAAAGGTTACAACTAAAAGCCAAACAGCATATGACAACGGTGTTGCTCTCACTCCACCTATGGGTTGGTCAAGTTGGAACACTTTCAGAAACAAAATAAACGAAGAACTTATTCTTGAAATAGCTAACGCAATGGCAAAAAGCGGTCTTGCAGATGCCGGATATCAATACGTCAATCTTGATGACTGTTGGCAATCTTCTCAGCGCGATGAAAACGACAGATTTATTGCAGACTACGAAGCTTTTCCACGCGGAATAAAACCGCTTGTCGAAGATATCAACAAGCTTGGTCTGAAAGTTGGCATTTATTCTTCAAACGGTACTCACACTTGTGAAGACCTTCCTGCGTCACTTGGCTACGAAGCAATCGATGCTGCTACTTTTGCAGAATGGGGTATCGAATACTTCAAGTATGATTTCTGCCACAGCAAACCTATTCCGACGAGCGCACCCTATATCGAAAAGCTTATTATAAGCACTAACGACGGCACAGAAATCGCCTCCTTTAATGCAAAAGATGCAACTCTTGAGGGTCACGCAAGACTTGCCAGCGACTCTAAACATCCCGAAGAATACATTGTCGGCCTCAGCTCAAATATTGGCAGTGCTACATTCAGCGGTATCAACGTCGAAGAAGACGGCAACTACGTCATAACACTTATAATCCGCAAAAAAGGCCTCTTCTATAAGTATGCAAGAGTTGAGGTTAACGGCGACACAGAATACGATCTTTACGCAGCGCCTACCAAAGCATCGACTTCTGACGGCAGGCTTCAGCTTACCATCAGACTCAATAAAGGAGAAAACTCTGTAAAATTTTATAACCCCTTTGCTTCAAGAATGGATGCTGCAGCTTGCCAGTACATAAGAATGGGTCGTGAGCTTCGCAAGGCAACCAAAGAATATGCCGAGAAAAACGGAACAGAGGAAAAGCCGATTTGCTATTCAATTTGCGAGTGGGGCTTTAACAGACCTTGGAACTGGGGCAAAGAAGCAGGCAACCTTTGGAGAACAACGCTTGATATTACAGCAACCTGGCCGTCAATTATTTCTATTTACGAGCAAAATGTGCGCCTTGCCAGACATGCAGGCCCCGGAGGTTGGAACGACCCGGATATGCTTGAAGTTGGCAACGGCGAACTTTCAATGGATGAAAATATCGCTCATTTCTCTGTATGGTGTATGATGGCAGCCCCCCTCATTCTCGGCAACGATATCCGTCGATTTATTGATGAAAACGGCAACGCCAAAACAGACGATCCGATTCTTCAGATACTTACCAATAAAGACCTTATTGCAATTGATCAGGACAAACTTGGCGTCCAGTGCCGCAGACACAAAACAAACCTCAAGGTTGACGTGCTAGTAAAACCGCTTGAGAACAATGAGCTTGCAATTTGCTTCTTCAATAAATTCGGTGAAGAAGCTTGTGAATCAGTAAGTATCAGCGAACTTCTTGCCACAGACTATTGCGACCTTCCCGTTGCAGATAAATATGTTTGCACCGACCTTTGGAGCAAAGAAGAATTTATTGCAATCGATACAATAGGTGCAACAATTGCACCACACAGCGTAAAGGTATACAGAATTAAAGTAAAAGAGGGATAATAAATGTCACTCAAACTTACAGTAATAACCGACACCCATTACTATTCTCCGCAAACGGGCACAAGCGGAAAAGCATACGAAAACGCACTTATGCGAAGTCAGAAGCTGCTTGGCGGCGCACGCGAAGTACTTATATCCGCATTCAATCAAATTGCTGAAGACAAAACATCAGACATTGTGCTTATCGCAGGCGATGTAACAAATGACGGCGAAGAGGCGGCACATATCGAATTCCGTGAAATGCTGCGCGAGCTTCAAAGCAAAGGCAAAAAAGTATATGTTATCACAGCAACTCACGATTACAAAGAAAAATGCAAAAAATATGTCGGCGACGAAATAAAAGAAATGCCGGGTCTTTCTCGTGGTGAGCTTTTTGATTTTTACCGCGAATTCGGCGCAGATGAAGCAATTGCTTGTAAACCCGAATATATGAGTTTCGTTGTTCAACTCCCCGATAACGTCAGACTTTTTGCAATCAATGACGATATGGGTGTTGAAGGTGAATTTCTTGACTGGGTAAAAGAACAAGCCGAAGATGCAAGAAAAAACGGTCAGTTTATTGTCGCGATGACACACCACCCCATTATACCGCCATCACCGATGTATGAGCTTATCGGCAAAGGTGATATGCACCGCAACTACAAAGATATGCGCAAAGAGTATGCGGATATGGGTATCCAGCTTATGCTGACAGGACATACTCACACTCACAACATAGGCAAAATTTTCAGCGACAGAGGCAATGCGTTCTACGCAGTCAGCACCGGTGCCCTTGTAGGTTATCCTGCCCCTATACGAAAGCTCACTATATGTAAAGATACTGTAAAAATTGAAACAGAAACGGTAAAAAGTGCTGACATTGACACAAACGGACTTTCACTTGAAGCTCATCTTAAGAAACAGCTTATCGGTGTAATCGGTGATATGATAAAAGCAGCCGGCAGCGATATTGATAAATTTGCTTATATGGGTCAGGCAATCAGCATCAAACCTAAGCTTATTTACAAATTCGGCTGGATTATCAAACCTGTATTCAAATGGCTTAACAGCGTTAAATTCGGTACATTTGCAAAATGGACTAAAAAAGAAACGGGTATGAAAAAATCCGATTGGCAAAACATTAAAAACGATAAAGTTGTCGACTTTATCATATCTCTTGTATCAAACCTTTTCTCAGGCGAAAACAATTTGACTACTGATGACCCGAAATGCAGAATCTACATAGGATTTCTGAAGATAATTGACAGTATTCTGCAAACTGTTCACGTTAACCTTGGCAAAATTGTAAAAGTAGCACCGGACGCTACCTCTCTGCTGGCACCGCTTGCCTGCCAAGGTGAGTTTGATGCATACAATACTGAGCTTAAATTATTTGACTATATCTCAGAAAACGAAAGCAGAGAAATAACGGAGCATGTACCGGAATATGTTAAAATGAAAAAGAGCAAAAAAGGCCCTGTGGAGCAAGATATCATTCCCATGATTAAGCATTTTAGCGTTTCTTTGGCAGATCATAATACAATCAGCGTGCTGGCTATGATCTGCTGCCAAAATCCCAGTATGAATCCCATGCAGATCGTTGGTGCGCTGGAAAATTATTTGCCGCAGTGTATGCCCGATCACGCAACTTGCCATCGTCTTGAGATTTACGATGCAGAAGAAAACATTTTCAGATAGGAGTT
>JAFOBC010000170.1 GCA_017382015.1 Clostridia bacterium | reverse complement strand
TGTTCACTGTTTTTCTTATACTTACCTACGGTGTCGGATTCAATATGCTAGGCTCATTCAATCTGCAGTCCACCTTCTCTGCATACGGTTTTTATGATGAGAAAACAACCCCGTGGATTATCGGTCTTGTTCTCGCAGTGCTTGTCGGTTATTGTCTGATTGGCGGCGGCAAGCGTGTGCTTAAGGTTACAAGTGTTATGGTGCCGGTTATGGGTGTTGCTTACATACTTGTTGCTGTTGTAATTGTTCTGCTTAATATCAAGAGTATTCCTGCTGTTTTTACAAGAATTTTTGCCGAGGCTTTTGATATTGAGGCAATTTTTGGCGGCTTTACCGGTTCGTGCGTTATGTACGGCATCAAGCGTGGTCTTTTCAGTAACGAGGCAGGTGTCGGTTCAGCCCCCAATGCGTCGGCTTCTGCTGACGTTAAGCACCCCGTAAAGCAGGGCCTTGTTCAGATGCTTTCCGTGTTTATTGATACTATTCTCGTTTGCTCCGCAACAGCATTTATGTGCCTGAGCTCAGGTATTGAGCCAGATGCAGACATTGCAGGTGCAGCTTACGTGCAGCAGTCGCTTTCCGTAACATTAGGCAAATTCGGCCCGATGTTTATTACTGCTGCGATGATTCTTTTTGCATTCACAACTCTTATCGGTAACCTTTACTATGTTGACCGTAGCTGGTTCTTTATTTTCAAAAAAATGCCCGGCAAAACGTTTATGAGAATTTATTACGTTGTTGCTTCGCTTATCATCTTTGTAGGCGCAGGCCTTAAGGCAGACCTCCTCTGGGGTATTGCAGACGTAACCATGGGTGCTATGGCAATTATCAATATGCCGGTTATTATTATACTCGGCAAGTATGTATTCAGAGCGCTCAAGGATTATGAGCTCCAGCGCAAAGAGGGAAAAGATCCTGAATTCAAAAGTGAAAGCATCGGTCTTCCTCATAACGTTGATTACTGGAAATAAGCATAAATCAAAAATTTCAGCCCCCGACAACGGTGACATTGTCGGGGGTTTCTTTTATCTTGGTAGCGCGTTAATCATTGTAACAAGGTCAGCGTAAAACTGATGTGTCTGTGCGGCGTTGCCGTTCATACCGATTACCGTGCCGTGGTCGCCGTCTCTTGTCGGTAATACGTACCACGTTCCGCGCTCAATTTCAACACCCTGGCTGAATGCAACCGCGGGTTCATCGCTTGGGCTTTGTGCCGAAACTACGTTTACAAGTCCGTCGTTAGGCAGCCAGCTTTCGTCAATCTTAACCGGTGCACTCTCGCTTGTGTCAGTGTATCCGCCGATAAGTCTGGATATCGGCATAAGCACAAGCATTGTTGAGAGCTTGGGTGTCGGCTTGCCTGTGATGGGGGACTGCTCCGTTGTGCAGTAGACGTATGAGAAATAATATACGCTGTCAACGGTTCGGATTGTTTCGTTCAGCTCCTTTGCACCGTGAGGCGAAAGGTCATAAAAGGCGTTATCCTTGCCGTTCATAAAGCTGTGGTTGAATAGTGATGATGTGTCTGCGCTGTTTGAGAATATGCCGAAATGTTCAAGCTGGAAGTCGATTACACCGCCTTCAAAAGCATCCGTAACACCGCCTGCGGCACGCAACAGCCCGAGTGAGGCGGAAATCAGATTTGTTCTGTCAACAACATAATATAAAGTTGAGCCGTTGTGGGGTGCGCAAAGCGCTGTAACGCTGTTTATGTATTCACCTTTGCCGCCTTTAAAAAGCTCCGATACGTCGTCAGGGCTTGCGGCTGTTTCGGCTTCAGAGCCGTATTCGAGCAGGCTTGTAAGCATGTTTACGGTGTTGCCGCCAAAGCTGTGACCTACGAGGTTTATTTTTTGGAGCTGACCGCCCTGGGTCTTCTTGCCCCATTCGGGATACAGCGCGGTTGTGTATGTTTTGCCGTAACGTTCGTGCCCGTGCTCTGCGCTGTGTGCGGCGCCGTAGTCAACCGTTGTGCTGGTAAGCTGGGCATACAGCTCGCAGGCTCTGTCCCAACAGCTTGAGAATGGGCCTACGGTTGCTTCGTATACTTTTGTGCCGTTGTTTCTCAGTTTTTCCGAAATACTGCCTGAGGATGAACCCCAATACGTTACAATTGAGTTGATGCCTGCGGATTCGCCCCAGCCGCCCATTCCGTGCACAAGCACATACGGGTATTCAACAGGCTCTTCGTTTAACATTGCCCAGAGCTTGCTGTAGCCGCCGAAAGGTATGGGTATTATTGCGGCAAACATAATGCAGATGCAGAGTATGCCTGCAATTACCTTCATTTTTGTTTTGCGCGCAGGCTCGCTTGTCTGTGTGTTGGGTTGCGCTGTCGGTACCTGCGGTATCGGCATCGTGTCATCGTCTGCCGAGGCTGTGTATTCGTCAGCTTCTTCGGGTGAATCCTGTTCGGGTTCGCCTATAAGCAGATAATCGGTGCTTACTCCGAAAATGTCACACATAGCTATTATTTTGTCGGTGTCGGGTGTAGCAACGCCGGATTCCCATTTGGAAACCGATTGGCGCGAAACACCGAGCTGCTCTGCAAACGCTTCCTGCGAAAGCCCTGCCTCTTTTCTCAGTTTGAGTATTCTGTCACCGATAGTCATTTTTTCTCCTCCCGTCCGGGTTATGGCTTGATTATATCAGCAGTAATGCTGTTTTTCAAGCAATTTGGCTTGACAAACGGCAAAAATATGTAATGTAAAGCAGAGTTTACATAAAAAAGCACACCCCGTGAGGAGTGTGCTTTGGTTTGTTTTAGTTGATTTATCTCTCGTTGATGTACTTTGTAAGCTCAACGGGGTC
>JAFOBC010000169.1 GCA_017382015.1 Clostridia bacterium | reverse complement strand
TTACGCTGTCGGGGATTGTTATGCTTGTCAGGCTTATGCAATAACAAAACGCCTCATAGCCTATGCTTGTTACACTATCGGGGATTGTCACACTCGTAAGACTCGTGCAACCGCAAAACGTACCATAGCCTATGCTTGTTACGCTGTTGCCGATTGATACGCTTGTGAGGCTGATGCAATCAGAAAATGCATAATCACCGATTGTTGTTACGCTGTCGGGGATTGTTATGCTTGTCAGGCTTATGCAATAACAAAACGCCTCATAGCCTATGCTTGTTACACTATCGGGGATTGTTATGCTTGTAAGGCTTATGCAATAACCAAACGCATACTCGCCTATGCTTGTTACGCTGTCAGAGATTGTTACGCTTGTAATTCCCCACATATTCTTAAAAGCATTCTCGCTTACACTTGTACAACCGTCACTGATTATTATATGTTTGATATAGGATTTGTAGGCTACCCACGGTGCATCTTCATCAGCAAAAGAAACCATATTACCGGAACAATTTATAGTCATTGTATATGTTTCTTTGTCGATTTCAAAGCTGAGCTTAGAGGTTACGGTAACCGAAATTGTTTTTTCTTCCGAACCGTCGTAAATATAATAGTAGAAAAGGCTGTTCTTCTTTGCATAAGTTTCAGCATAAGAATCTTTTTTTAGCATCAATATAAGTTTTGAACAATCGTTAAACGCACCATCACCTATGCTTGTTACGCTGTCGGGGATTACCACGCTCGCAAGGCTTGTGCACACATAAAACGCACCATCGCCTATGCTTGTTACGCTGTCGGGGATTGTTATGCTTGTCAGGCTCATGCATTTATAAAACGCATAATCACCTATTCTTGTTACGCTGTTACCGATTGTCACGCTCGTAAGGCTCGTGCAACCGTAAAACGCATAATTACCTATGCGTGTTACGCCGCTTGCAATATTGACGGCTTTGATATAACTTCGGTACGAATACCACGGAACAGATGAAGATGTACCCCAATTTGGCATCTCACCTGTACCGGCGATTTCAAGTACACCTGTATCTGTGTCAAGTGACCAGGTAAGATTGATACCGCAGGTGCCGCTGTAGGTTGCCGCTTCGGCTTTGAAGTTGAAAAGGCTCGGCAGTTCAAGCCCGACTAATCCGTTTAGCGGTGCAGCACAAAGCAGCATCGCTACAACTAAAAATACGGATATCGCCTTTCTGAAAGTGCGTTTCATATTAAACCCTCCGGATACAATATGTCTATTTGTCTAAATATAAAATAATAAACTTTATAAGAACAAGTATATACCTTTAAGTACCGATTTTCAATAATACAAAATTCCTATATTTAAGATAATTTCTTTTAACAAACTAAACAAAACAGACTCCATACCGATGGCACAAAGCCTTCCGGTACAGAGTCTGTTTATGTATATTAGTCTAACAATTCAAAAACACAATTTAAAGAAAGTGATAATCAAACCGAAATAGGATGCAGGCACTTTAATCACTGTTCCCGGAGACCAAGCAACTGGGAGCTGGGCAGACTGAAGCCTGGATTTAAGAAAATCCAGGCCCCATCCATCTGTTCCCATCAACCTAAGTCGCGTCACAGTATGCCATTCTCACCTGAGTCTTTCGTCAGCACGCATATATAACCGTCGTCCCCCACACCTGACAGCTCCCATTTTGGGAAATTCGCGTGTATCCCCACGTCCATTCCGACCCGGAACCCCAGAAGGCAGCTAACAAAAAATATTCCGATATTCTGTGGAATTGAGTTTAAAAAGAATTGTACACAAAATTAACAAAAACCTCGGGATCGTGAGATTCCGAGGTTTTTTTAGCGTTAATATGCTGCTTGAATTTTTACGGAAAGTTAGCTTTTTGATAAAAGCGGTACTTGGGCAGAAAATAAAAAAACCTTGGAACCGCCATGATTCCAAGGTTTTTTGAACAATAGTAAGTCTCGCTGATTATCTCTTTGAGAACTGAGGTGCACGACGTGCGCCCTTGAGACCGTACTTCTTTCTTTCCTTCATTCTCGGGTCACGAGTGAGGAAGCCTGCCTTCTTGAGTACGGGACGAACTGACTCGTCGTACTGAAGGAGAGCACGAGAAAGACCGTGACGGATTGCGCCTGCCTGGCCTGTTACACCGCCACCGTTTACACGGCATACGATGTCGAACTTCTCGGTTGTGCCGGTGAGCTCGAGGGGCTGGCGAACAATGAGCTTAAGTGTATCAAGACCGAAGTAATCGTCGATTGTACGGTCGTTGATGATGATTTTACCTGTGCCTGCATAGACACGGACACGAGCTACAGACTTCTTTCTGCGGCCTGTGCCATAGAAATAAGGATTAGTATCGTACATTATTCATTTGCCTCCCTTCAATTAAAGAGCCCACTCTTCGGGCTTCTGTGCTGCGTGCTTGTGCTCTGCGCCCTTGTAGATACGAAGGCGACCAAGAGCATCACGGCCGAGTGTTGTATCGGGGAGCATACCCTTAACTGCGAGCTGCATTGCAAACTCGGGCTTTGTCTTCATAAGAGTGCTGTACTTAACCTCTTTCATGTTACCGATGTAACCTGTGTGACGGTAGTACATTTTCTGGTTGAGCTTGTTGCCGGTAAGAACTGCCTTTTCAGCGTTTATGATGATTACATGATCACCGCAATCAACGTGGGGAGTAAACACAGCCTTGTGCTTACCGCGAAGGAGAACTGCAGCCTGTGCAGCTACCTTACCCAGAGGTTTGCCTGCGGCGTCAAGAACATACCAGCTGCGTGTGATTTCGCCTGCTTTGGGCATATAAGTTGACATAGCTTGACCTCCAAAATAGATTTTTTTCATTTAGTCGCCCGATAATATTAACATAAGTCCATACCCTTGTCAACACCTATTTCTCAAAAAAATCAATTTAGCAAACTAAAGCTTCGTTTTTCTCTGTTTTTCTCTTGTTTTCATAGCATTTGCTCACTTTTAATTTTCAAAAAAGTTTGTGCGTTTTCACAAATTCAGTCGCATTTTTTCGTCTTTATGCCAATAGCGGTCGCTTTTCCTCAAACAAAAAGGCCGCCGAGGCGACCTTTAATTTTACAGTTTCAATACTATACCGAGCACAGCGCACACGCCGATAAAAACAATCGGATGAAGCTTCTTCGTTTTTTTGAACATTGCAAAAAACAGCACAACGGCAAAGATAATCACCGCGGGGATATTTACAGCCTCCCAGAAGCGTGTGATATCAAAATCCGTAAGGTCAAGCAGTGCAAGTTCAATCACACTCCAGCCTGCGGCGGCGATAAGACCTGTTACTGCAGGGCGAAGACCGCTGAACGCACGCTGTACAAACTTGTTTTCCATATACTTGTTCATCGCTTTTGCAATGATAACAATCAAGATAAGCGACGGCAGCACAAGTGACAGAGTTGCAAAAATCGCACCGGGAACGCTCCACCCGGCACCGTACGCACCCATAACACGGAAACCGACGTAGGTTGCCATATTGACGCCTATAGGGCCCGGTGTGGATTCCGACACAGCCACCATATCGGCAAGCTGCTCGTGCGTAAACCACGTCGGATACTTATCCGCCATATCCGAAAGGAACGGCAGGGTTGCAAGACCGCCGCCTACGGCAAGCAGACCTGTTTTAAAAAACTCAAAGCAGAGCGTGAGGAGAGTAATTAATGCCTGTGTCATTTCTTCTCCTCCTTATTCTTCTTGCCGAGCAAACCGAATTTGCCGAGCACAAGACCTGCAACGGCTGCGCCGACAACCACAACAACGGGGCTTGCACCGAATACGGCAATCACGACAAAAGCCGCGACCGCAATCAGAATCTGCGCAAGATTTTTGACGTTGCTTTTTGCAAGCTTGACTACAGCGGCAGTAATCAGCGCACAGACAGCTATTCGTATGCCTGCAAATGCGTGCTGCACCGCAGGTATATCCGCAAAGTTGGAGAGTACGGCGGCAATTACCGAAATAATCGCAACCGAGGGAAACACCATACCGAGAGTTGCAAAAACCGCACCGAGCACCTTTGACTGCTTATAGCCGACAAAGGTTGCTGTATTGACCGCGATAATACCCGGTGTGCACTGACCGACAGCATAATAGTCCAGTATCTCCTCGTGCGTTACCCACTTTCTGTGCTCAACAAGCTCGCGCTCAAGCATCGGGAGCATTGCAAGACCGCCGCCGAATGTCATTACGCCAATCTTGGCAAAAGACACAAACAGCCTGCAAAGCAGTCCAAAGCGTCCGCCTTTATCCTTATTTTCTTTCATATTATTCATTCACTTTCCAGCTCTTCGTTTATTGCCGCCCTGACAACCTTGGGAATCGGCAAAACCGAGAGCTTTTCCATAATATCACCGTCTGCGCCGAGAAGTCGGCAGCAGATTTCTTTTTTGAGCGAAAAGCCCTGCCAGCGTGAGAAAATGCGTATTGCGCGCTCTTTTGCATCTTCGCCTGCGATGCGCTGTGCATTTTCAGCGCAGACAACGTGACTCTCACCGACAGAAGCATCTTTGATTTCAAAAACAAGCTCCTTACCGTCGACAACAAGGTCACGCACCCTGATTGTATAGTTGCGCTTTTGCGGCACAACGGATGCATCGCCATCAACAGCATTCACCTTAAAGGTAAGCTTTGAATCGGAATAGCTTATCTCAAAACGTGTTGACGCAGTATGCTCAGCAAAATCAACCGTGCCGTCATCCTCTTTCAAAGCGAATGAGCCGTTGCCTGAAAAAGCCCATATCTCAAAGTTTTCGGGGTTGGAGGAGGAATTACCCTCATCAGCAGACATCGGAATGATTGCACCCTCTTTTGCAAGAACAGGTATCGTTTCGGTATCTCTGAAAAGCTCAAGCTTTTTGCTGCCTGTATATGATTTGAGGGTGAATATATCTGTCCATCTGCCCTCCGGAATCCACGCTTCAACGCTGCCCATAAGAACCTTCTTGCTGTTCGGGCTTGTAATCGGGCAAATCATAAGCTCTGAACCGAACATATACTGATTGGGAACATTGTATGCCTGCTCGCACTCAGGGTATGAATAGTACATCGGCTCACACAGCGCAACACCGTCGCAATGTGTGCGATGATCCATTGTGTATATATAAGGTATCAGCTTATGGCGAAGATTCAGCCAGTATTTTGCCGCGCGGCAGACCTCGCCGCTGTACTTCCACGGCTCTTTACCGAGGGCGAGCATATTGCTCGAATGCAGGCGCATAATCGGCGAGAAAACGCCGAACTGCAACCAGCGGATATAAAGCTCGTCATCCCTTATGCCAAACATATGGCCGCCTATGTCGTGACTCCACCATGTGTAAGCCGCATTTGTGGCATTTACGGTGAAATACGGCTGGAACTCAAGCGATTTCCAGCTGATAAGCGTATCGCCCGAGAAGCCGAGCGGATAGCGGTGAGCACCTGCGCCGCTGTAGCGCGAAAGGATGAGCGGCAGTTTACCGTTTTCGGCATTATCAAGGAAATGGTAATGGTTGAGCGCAAGGAGAGGGTCGAGTCCCTGAGCGTCGCTCTTAGTTCCCTGCTGCCAGTCAATCCACCAGAAATCGACACCGTCACGCTCATAAGGCTTATGACCGATATCGAAATAAGCGTTCCAGAAATCATCGTTTGAACAGCTGAATTCAACAGCCTTTTTGCTTGCAGGGTCAATCCCCGTAGCTTTAGCCATATCTTCATACATATCTTCAAACTCACGAAAACCGTCAGCCGGGTGAAGATTGAGCGTAACGGAAAGATTCATATCGTGAAGCTCTGCAAGAAAAGCCTTGTAATCCGGGAAAAGATCGGTATTCCAGGAATATCCCGTCCAGCCGTTATACTTCATATCAAACTTTTCTTTGATTTTTACCCAATGCCAATCCATATCGACCGTTGCAACCGTAAGCGGAATACCTTCGTTTTTAAACCTTATCATAAGGTCAAGATACTCCTGCTGAGTGTATGCGTGGTATCTGCTCCACCACACACCGAGCGCAAACCTCGGAATCATCGGCACACGGGATGAAATAGTATAGAAAGCGTTTATTGTTTCGCGGTAATTCTTGCCGTAGGCAAAGAGGTAATAATCCTTACCCTCGCCCTCACGTCTGACAAAGTGACCGCCCTCGTCAATCAGCAAAGATGAGCTGTCGTCAAAAAGATATGCACCGCCAAGGGTTATAAAGCCGTCGCCGAGCTTTGCCTTGCCGTTTGTCATATCAAGCGTACGGCAAGTGCCCTTGAGGTTTTTCTGCTTTGCAAAAATCTCCTCAGCACCGCTGTCCTTGAATTTTACGCTGTAAGGCACAAGATTCCTGACAGTGTAAATAACATCATCTGTTTCAACCGTAACTGTTTTACCGCTTGAGTGAACCTTCATCGCGCCGCAATCAAAGCGTCTGAACCACACGGCAGAGCTGGGCAGATCCGTAAATTTACCCGTCTCAAAACGTATAAGGCGTGACGTAAGATAAGTCACGCGCCAACCGTCGCCCGTAAAAATCTGCGACTTATCCGCCACAGCATCTGTTTTTGCTATAAGAGTTTTCTTCAGCATTTAATCGCCTCCAACAAGAATACCCACTGTATCAATGTAATAATTTATTATATTTTATGCGATGTAATTAGTCAAGCAAATCACAAAACAAGACAAGTCACCATAATATACAAAGGGCGCAAACCCAATATTTCACAGGAGATGATCAGTTTTGGCACAGTTCACCAATCAGGCACAACTCGCATACAACGATTCTGTTATAAACTCAAATATAGCCGTCGGCGAAATACTCGAGGTACTCTCCGCAACAAAAACAGCCGTCAGCGACAGCTACGGCGCAGACAGCAACCTGACCTACGTTATATCTGTCGTAAACTCAGGCGCTGTCCCCTTCACCTCTCTCACAGTCACCGATAATCTCGGTGCATACACCTTCGGCACAAGCACACTCGTTCCCCTCACCTACAATGACGGCACCGTAACCTATTATATCAACGGCATCCTTCAGCCCGCACCTGCCGTAACGACAAGCGGAACAGACCTTGTTATCAGCGGCATAAACGTGCCTGCAAACGGCAACGCAACAATCGTTTACGAAGCCGCCACAAACCGCTTCGCCTCACCCGAAGCCGGTGCTGGAATCACCAACACGGTAACTGTAAGCGGCGGCGGAATCACACCGTTCACAGCAACAGAAACAGTCACAGCGGAGTCTGAACCTGAGCTTTCGGTAACAAAATCCATCAGCCCCGTACCCGTGACTGAAAACGGCACACTCACCTACACCTTCCTCATCCAGAACACAGGCAACGCACCTGCAACAGCCGCTGACCTTGCCGCTATCACAGACACATTCAACCCCACACTCTCCAACCTCACAGTTGCTTTCAACGGCGAAGCCTGGACAGCACCGACAGACTACACCTATGATGAAACAAGCGGTGTATTCTCGAGCGCACCCGGTCTTATCACAGTACCTGCGGCAACCTTCACACAAGACGCCACAAGCGGCGTATGGGTAACAACACCCGGTGTAAGCACCCTCACAATCACCGGCACGGTATAACCGTAAACACCCGAAAGGCAGCGGAAAAATCCGTTGCCTACATACCTGCCGAAAAGTTTTACCCGATTAAAGCTTTAAAACTCAAAAATTTTTGTTGACACGTCACTTTAAAAATGATATATTACTTACATCCTATATGCTCACAGACAGTGAGTAAATTTTCAGGAGGTAATAACAATGAAAAGTGTTAAGAAAATTCTCGCACTTGTCCTTGCAACACTCATGATCGCTGCTTGCTTCGCAGCTTGCGGCGGCAAAGAAGAGCCCCAGGGCAGTGCAGGCGGCGAAATCGTAATCGGTGTTCAGGGTCCCCTCACAGGCGGCGCTGCACAGTACGGTATTGCTGTTAAGCAGGCTGCTGAACTCGCTGCAAACGAAATCAACGCAGCAGGCGGCATCAACGGCATCAAGCTCAAGGTTATCGCAGAAGATGACCAGGCAACTCCCGGCGACCTTGCAAAGAACGCATACAACTCTCTTCTCGACAAAGGTATGCAGGTTTTCCTCGGTACAGTTACAACAGGTGCAGGTCTTGACGTAGTTCCCCTCACAGCAGAGGACAACGTATTCCAGCTCACACCTTCCGCTTCCGGTGACGCTATCATCGAGGCCGGCGACAACTGCTTCCAGATCTGCTTCACAGACTCTAACCAGGGTTCACGTTCAGCTCAGTACATCGCTGAGAACAACGTTGCTAAGAAGATCGGCGTTATCTACGATTCTTCCGATGCTTACTCATCAGGTATCTACAACAACTTCAAGGCTGAAGCTGCTAAGAGAGGCCTTGAGATCGTAGCAGAGCAGGCTTTCACAGCATCCACAAAGACAGACCTCTCCACACAGGTTCAGGCTTGTAAGTCTGCAGGTGCAGAGCTTGTCTTCCTTCCCATCTACTACACAGAGGCATCTATCGTTCTCTCCAGCGCTAACGCTATCGGCTACACACCCAAATTCTTCGGTTGTGACGGTCTTGACGGTATCCTCAGCATCGAAGGTTTCGACACCAAGCTTGCTGAAGGCGTAATGCTTCTTACTCCCTTCGCAGCAGACAAGCAGGACGACGCTACACAGGCATTCGTTTCAGCTTACAAGGCTGCATACAACAACGAAATCCCCAACCAGTTTGCTGCTGACGCATACGACGGCGTTAAGCTTATTGCCAAGCTCATCGAAGAGAAGAACATCACAGCTGATATGTCTGCTTCTGAGATCTGCGATATCCTCAAGGCAGCTATCTGCGCTGACGGCTTCGAGTTCGTTGGTCTTACAGGTGCATGCGCTCCCATGACATGGGATGCTTCCGGTGCTGTTTCCAAGGATCCCGCTGCTGTTATCATCCAGAACGGCGCTTACGTTTCTCTCTAATCCTTAAGAACATAACCTGTAAAGCCAATGGTTCACGCCATTGGCTTTACTTTTTATTTATTTTTATATATTGCTTTTTATCATCGTATTGTGTTATAATAAAATATATTTTATCTGTATTAAGGGGCGTCTGCCCTTTAATCTGATACAGAAGGGATGTAACACATAATGGGTTTCTTAAGTAATCTCATCAACGGTATCAGCCTTGGCAGCATATATGCGGTTATTGCTCTGGGCTACACCATGGTCTACGGCATTGCAAAAATGCTCAACTTCGCCCACGGCGACGTTATTATGATAGGCGCATACGTTGCATACGCCATCACCACAGGTCTCAACCTTCCGCCGGCAGTTACAATAATCATTTCAATGCTTGTTTGTACTGTGCTCGGTATAACAATCGAAAAGGTAGCCTACAAGCCACTGAGAAAGGCACGCTCACTTTCCGTTCTCATCACGGCAATCGGCGTCAGCTATTTCCTGCAGAATTCAGCGCTTCTCTTTCTCTTCAAGGGCAAGCCTGTCAACTTCAACTCAATCATCACCGTCCCCGATATCAAGCTTTTTGATAACCAGGTTGTTATCTCAGGTGAAACTTCAACCGCAATTGTAGTATCCGTAATTATCGTTATTGCACTCTCACTCTTCATCAAAAAGACAAAAACCGGCAAGGCAATGCTCGCAGTCAGCGAGGATAAAGGCGCCGCACAGCTTATGGGTGTTAACGTAAACCGCACAATCACAATCACCTTTGCTATCGGCTCCGCTCTTGCAGCAGTCGCAGGTATCCTGCTCTGCTCCGCCTATCCGTCACTTACACACGCCACAGGCGCCATGCCCGGTATCCGAGCTTTCGTTGCCGCTGTTTTCGGCGGTATCGGCTCAATCCCCGGTGCAATGATCGGCGGCATTCTCCTCGGCGTTATAGAAAACCTCAGCAAGGCATATATCTCACCACAGCTTGCTGACGCAATTGTTTTCGGTGTTCTTATCATCGTTCTTATGGTTAAGCCCACCGGACTTCTCGGCAAAAAGATTAACGAAAAGGTTTAACGGAAGGAGCTAAGTTAAAATGAACAGTAAATCAAAGCGTACCGTTAAACCCGGTACTAAACAAAGTTTTATAACTTACGGCCTGCTTATCTTCATCTTTGCCGCCGTAAACATTTTCCTTGCAGCATCAAACTCACCTAACAGAACCCTCAAAGGTGTTCTCGTAACAGTATGCGCATATGCTATGCTCGCAGTTTCGCTCAACCTCACAGTCGGCTTCCTCGGCGAGCTCAGCCTCGGCCAGGCAGGCTTTATGTATATCGGTGCTTTCTCATCTGTTCTTTTCTCCACAAGAATGGAAGAAACAATCCCCGAAATTGTACGATTCCCGATGGCATTGGTTGTCGGCGGCATATTCGCGGCAATCTTCGGCATACTGATAGGTGTTCCGGTTCTTCGTCTTAAGGGCGACTATCTTGCAATCGTTACGCTGGCTTTCGGCGAAATTATCAAAAACGTTCTCGGTTCAATCTACGTCGGTAAGGATGCAAACGGTCTGCACATCGCGCTGACAGAAAGCGACCTTAACCTCGCAATCGACGGCGAAAAGTGGATTAACGGCCCCAACGGTATCAACAACATCCCCAAAAGCTCAAACTTCACAATTGCATTCATCCTTCTGTTTATCACAGTTGTTATCGCATACAACTTTGCTAACTCGCGCACAGGCCGTGCCGTTATGTCAATCCGCGACAACAGAATTGCGGCAGAATCAATCGGCCTCAATATCACAAAGTACAAGCTTATCACATTCGCTCTTACTGCATTCCTTGCAGGCGTTGCCGGTGCGCTCTACTCTCACGACCTCTCTTCACTCCAGCCGCAGAAGTTCGACTACAACCTTTCAATCCTTATCCTTGTTTTCGTTGTTCTCGGCGGTATCGGTTCAATCAGAGGCAGCGTTATTGCGGCAATTGTTCTCCACTGTCTGCCTGAGCTTGTTCTCAGAGACCTGAGCGAATACCGTATGCTTATGTATGCAATCATCCTCATTGCAATGATGCTCTTTAGATCCAACCCCAAAATTGCCGCAAATATCGGCAAGGTCAAGAGCCTCGTTATCAAAGACAAAGCAAAGAAAGGAGAGGTTCAATAATGGCAATGCTCGAAGTTAAAGGCCTCTCGATTTCTTTCGGCGGTCTGCGTGCTGTTGACGAATTCAGCATCAAAATCGAAAAAGGTGAGCTTTACGGACTTATCGGCCCCAACGGCGCAGGTAAGACCACATTCTTCAACCTGCTCACAGGTGTTTACAAGCCCACATCAGGCACAATTATGCTTGACGGCAAGAATATCACAGGCAAAAACACAATTGAAATCAACCGCGCAGGTATTGCGCGTACATTCCAGAATATCCGCCTTTTCAAAGACCTCACTGTTCTTGATAACGTAAAGGCAGGTCTTCATAACCACCACAGCTACTCAACACTCGAGGGCATCCTCCGCCTCCCCCGTTACTTCAAAACAGAAAAAGAAATGGATAAAAAGGCAATGGAGCTGCTCAAGGTATTTGACCTTGACGGCGAGGCAGGCACAAAAGCCTCCAACCTCCCCTACGGTAAGCAGCGCAAGCTTGAAATTGCACGCGCACTTGCAACAAACCCGAAGCTCCTTCTTCTCGATGAGCCTGCCGCAGGTATGAACCCGAACGAAACCGCAGAGCTCATGGAAACAATCCGCTTTGTGCGTGATAACTTTGATATGACAATCCTTCTTATCGAGCACGATATGAGCCTTGTTTCCGTCATCTGCGAAAAACTTTCCGTTCTCAACTTCGGTCGCCTCCTTTGCGAAGGCGAGACAAGCGAGGTTCTCTCAAACCCCGAAGTTATTACGGCATATCTCGGCGAATAAGGAGGGAACGAAAATGGCTTTACTTGAAATCAACGATCTCCACGTAAACTACGGTATGATTACAGCGCTCAAGGGCATATCCTTTGAGGTTAACGAGGGTGAGGTTATTGCACTTATCGGCGCTAACGGTGCAGGTAAAACAACTACACTTCACGCTCTCACAGGTCTTATCCCTGCCAAATCAGGCTCCATCAAGCTTGCAGGCAAAGAGCTGACCAAAACTCCCGCACACAAAATTGTTCAGATGGGTATGGCTCACGTTCCTGAGGGACGTCGCGTATTCCAGCAGCTCAGCGTTCTTGACAACCTCAAGCTCGGTGCCTTCACACGAAAGGACAAGGCTAACATCGCCAAAGACCTTCAGATGGTCTACGAGCGTTTTCCGAGACTTGCAGAGCGTAAAAACCAGATTGCAGGCACACTCTCCGGCGGTGAGCAGCAGATGCTTGCAATGGGCAGAGCGCTGATGTCCAAGCCCAAAATCGTCGTTATGGATGAGCCTTCAATGGGTCTTTCTCCCATTCTCGTCAGCGAGATTTTCGACATCATCACATCCATCCGTAAGGACGGCACAACAGTTCTTCTCGTTGAGCAGAACGCTAAAAAGGCACTCTCAATCGCAGACAGAGCATACGTGCTTGAAACAGGCAATATTGTCCTCTCAGGCAAGGCATCAGACCTCATCAACGACGAGTCTATCAAAAAGGCTTACTTGGGTGAATAAGGAGGGCTTTAATATGGCAAAAACTATAACAATCGCAAGAGGCTTCGGCAGCGGCGGCAGAACAATCGGCAAGATGCTCTCCGAAGACCTCGGTATGAAATACTACGACAAAGACCTTATACGCCTCGCAAGCGAAGAAAGCGGCATCAACGAGCGCTTCTTCGGTCTTGTTGACGAAAAGCTCCAGGGCTCATTTCTCCGCAAAGGCGGCATCTATAAGGGCGAGCTTATCAGCCCCGACAGTCCCGAGTTCACGTCAGACCAGAACCTTTTCAACTACCAGGCCAAGATAATCAAACAGCTTGCAGACAAAGAGCCTGCAATAATCGTAGGCCGCTGTGCCGATTATATCCTGCGTGAGCGCGATGACGTTATAAGAGTATTCATTTACTGCGATATGGAAACCGCCATAAAGAACGTCGTAGAAATGTACGGTGTAAGCGAAAAGGAAGCACAGCGCGTTATTATAAAAACCGATAAAGAGCGCAGTGAATACTTCAAGCACTACACCGGTATGGATTGGGAAAATGCCAAGAATTACAACCTTTGCCTCGACACAAGCCGTCTTTCATACGACGAGTGCGTTGAGATTATCAAAGGTTACATAAGCATCATAGATAATCAATAACCGAACAATAAAACGGTCTGTCAGCTCAGCGCTGACAGACCGTTTATTTTATACGCCTTAACAAATAAAAAACAAGGCTACGCCGAGCACGCCCCCCTTACGAGCCTGCCTGCGCAGCCTTAAGCTTCGGATGATTAAAATCAGGAGTAACGCTGAGCGAGAATCTTGTAAATCTCTTTAGCCTCTTCCTCTGTAAGTGTAACGCCCTTGCCCATCTTCTCATGTTCAGGTGCCCACTCACGTACGTCGAGCTTGGGCTCTCTGCCATTCCAGCTGATGAGGTTAAGTTCTTTTGTCCAGCCCTTTGCTGTTTCGGAAAGGACGCCAAGTGTTTCTACGATGGTATAGGTGAATTCCGGCATTGTTATACGCTCCTTATGTATATTATATAATCGATTTGAGACATTAAGCTCTTACGAGCTTGCTTTAATTATAATAAAAGTAAAAAAAATTTCAAGTTTATAATTAAAAATTAATAAATAGTTTACAATTTCCGCCATATTATTACCCTATATTCCGTCATAACGCAGATTATTGCCATTATATGATAAAAATACATAAAACCGCTTGCATTTTAACGCCAAAAAGGATAAGATAGTATAGATTAAATATCATTATAATGGGTAAGAATTTGTGTATATAATAACTACCCTGAGGAAAGGAAAACGATATGGCAAAGATGAAAACAGTTCAATTCACCGAAACCGTACTTCGTGACGCTAACCAGTCACTCATCGCAACGAGAATGCCTATCTCCGATTTCAAGGAGATTCTCAGCGAGCTTGACAAGGCAGGCTACTACTCACTTGAGTGCTGGGGCGGCGCAACATTCGACTCATGTCTGCGTTACCTGAGCGAAGATCCGTGGGAGAGACTGCGCACCATCAAAGCAGCTTGCCCCAACACAAAACTCCAGATGCTTCTCAGAGGACAGAACCTCCTCGGCTACAAGCACTACCCCGATGACGTAGTACGCAAGTTTGTTTCAAAGAGTGTTGAAAACGGTATCGACATCATCCGTATTTTCGACGCACTCAACGACCTTCGCAACGTCGAGGTTGCTGTTGACGAAACTCTCAAGAGCGGCGCTATCGCATCAGGTACAATCTGCTACACAACAAGCCCCATCCACAACATTGAAAACTACGTTAAGGTTGCAGAAGGCTTTGCAAAGATGGGCGTACAGACACTCTGTATCAAGGATATGGCAGGTATCCTCGCTCCGCAGGAAGCATACGACCTCGTAAAAGCTATCAAAGCCGCTGTCAAGCTTCCCGTTGTAGTACACACACACTCAACAACAGGTCTTGGCCTCATCACCCTCCAGAAGGCTGTTGAAGCAGGCGCAGACGTAATCGACACAGCTATTTCCAGCCTTTCCGGCGGCACATCACAGCCCCCGACGGAAACACTTGTATACGCACTCAAAAACCAGGGTTACAATGTTGAGCTTGACCAGAAGGCACTTTCAAGAATCAACGCTTACTTCAAGCCGCTTCGTGCAAAGTACCTTGCAGACGGCGTTCTTAACCCCGTTGTTATGGCAACAGAGACAGATGCCCTCGATTATCAGATTCCCGGCGGTATGCTCTCAAACCTTGTTGCACAGCTTACAGCACAGAACAAGCTCGACAAGCTCGACGAAGTTCTTGCCGAAACCCCCAGAGTCCGTGAAGACCTCGGTTATCCGCCCCTCGTTACTCCCATGAGCCAGATGGTCGGTGTTCAGGCAACGTTCAACGTTCTCCTCGGCGAACGCTACAAGAACATCTCCAAGGAAGTCAAGGCTTATATCAAGGGCGAGTACGGCAAGGCTCCCGGTAAGGTAAGCAAAGAGCTCCAGAAGCTCGTCCTCGGCGACGAGAAGCCTTTCACAGGCAGATTTGCAGATACACTTGAGCCCGGCTTTGAGGCAGCAAAGGAAGAAATCGGCGCACTCGCACACAGCGATGAGGACGTACTTTCCTATATTGCATTCCCGCAGCAGGCAAAGGCTTTCCTCGAAGAAAGAGCTGAAAGAGAAAAACGCACATTCAAATATACCATCCAGGAAATCAAGGAGTGATTAAAAAATGTTAGCAGGTAAGGCACTCGGCATTACCGACGCTCTCATGATTTCAGGTGTCGGTATAGTTGTAGTTATGGCAGAGCTTGCTCTGCTTGCTGTTCTGGTGTTTTTGCTCTCACGCCTTGTACGCGCACTCGTCAACAAAAAGAACGATGACGTTGACAGCGCTGAGGATTTCAGAAGCGACTCCGGCAAACCCGTTTCCGCTGAAAATTCTCCTGCACAGGCATCAGGCGCAAGCTGTGTAGAGCTTTACGGTGTTGATGAGCAGACGGCAGCCACGATAATGGCAACAATCAGCCACCAGACGGGCGTCGACCTCAAGCACCTCGATTTCAAATCAATCAAGCTGCTTGACACACCGCTTGAGCTTATCGGCGTTGATGAGCCTACAGCCGCAATGGTTATGGCAGTTGTCAGCCACCAGACGGGTATTCCGCTTGAGAAGCTGGATTTCAGACGAATCCGCTCACTTGAGTGGAACGGCATAGACGAGCCGACCGTTGCAATCATAATGGCACTCGTCAGCCACCAGACAGGTATTCCTCTCGAAAGACTCGATTTCAAATCAATCAAACTTATTGAAGAATAAAAGAAAGGCCAGGTAAATAATTATGAAGTACATCGTATCACTTAACGGCAAAAGCTATGAAGTAGAGGTCAATGAGACCGATGCAGTTATCACAAACGTTACAACAGCAGCAGGCGCAGCACCCGTTGCAGCTCCTGTAGCAGCACCCGCAGCTCCCGTAGCAGCTCCTGCACCCTCAGCAGCACCTGCAGCTCCCGCTGAGGAAGCAGCTCCCGCTCCCGCAGCTCCTGCAGCTCCCGCAGCTGACGGCACAAAGGTTCTCGCTCCCATGCCCGGCACAGTTCTCAAGGTTCTCTGCAGCGTAGGCCAGGCTGTCAAGGCAGGCGATACACTCTTCATCCTTGAGGCTATGAAGATGGAAAACGAGATCACAGCAGAGTGTGACGGTGTTGTCAAGCAGATTTGCGTAGGCAACAGCACAGTTGTTAACACAGACGAAGTTCTCGCTGTTATCTGAGATAAGGCGGTTTAACAAATGACTTTTCTTGGTGTTTTACAGGGCCTTTGGGAAAGCTCAGGCTTTGCCGCACTCGGTTGGCAGCAAGGAGTTATGCTCCTTGTTTCCTTTGGTCTGCTTTATCTCGCAATAGTTAAAAAATTCGAGCCTATGCTCCTTCTGCCGATAGCATTCGGTATGATGCTTGCAAACCTGCCTGAAACAGGTCTTATGGCAGACCCTGCCGGACTTATGGGCGGCGAAGCATTGCCGGATGCAAAATGGTATGACAGCGGCGTATTAAGACTGATATACGCAGGCGTTAAGAGCAGTATCTTCCCCTGCCTTATCTTTATGGGTGTCGGCGCAATGACCGATTTCGGCCCGTTGCTCGCTAACCCCTCAAGCCTCCTCCTCGGCGCTGCAGCACAGCTCGGCATTTACATTGCATTCATTATTGCTATTCTCCTCGGATTCGAGCCTGAAGAAGCAGCATCAATCGCAATCATCGGCGGCGCAGACGGCCCGACAGCTATATTCACCGCATCAAAGCTGGCTTCTCATTTGCTTGCGCCAATCTCTGTTGCGGCATACTCCTATATGGCACTTATTCCGCTCATTCAGCCCCCCATTATGAAGCTCCTCACAACAAAGAAAGAGCGCACGGTTAAGATGGGTCAGCTGCGCAAAGTAAGCAAAACTGAAAAGATTGTTTTCCCGATTGTTGTTACGGTGCTTTGCGCAATGCTCATTCCCTCAACAGTCCCCCTCATCGGTATGCTGATGATCGGTAACCTCTTCCGTGAGTGCGGTGTTGTTGAAAGACTCAGCGACGTTTCACAGAATGCACTTTGCAACATCGTTACAATCCTTCTGGGCGTAACTGTAGGTGCTACCGCAAACGGCGAGCAGTTTCTTCAGCTCAAGACACTCGGCATTATCGTTATCGGTCTTGTCGCATTCTCATTCTCAACAGCAGGCGGTGTTCTGCTCGGCAAGTTAATGTATATTGTTACCAAGGGTAAGGTTAACCCCCTCATCGGTGCCGCAGGCGTTTCTGCCGTACCTATGGCTGCCCGCGTTGCACAGGTCGAAGGTAAGAAGGCTAACCCCACAAACTTCCTCCTTATGCACGCTATGGGTCCCAACGTTGCAGGCGTTATCGGCTCCGCTGTTGCGGCAGGCTTTATGATGCTCCTCTTCCAGAGCTGAGACACAACAGCCCGACAGCATTCTCTTTGGTGATGCAGTGCCAGTGCTCCGCAGTCTGCGCCAGCACAAGAGCACCCTCACCCACCACTTTACCAAATTCGGACAGGCAGGGCTTCAACAGCCCTGCCCCCGCAGTGTGGTTTTTCACCGCAAGACGGTAGCTTCCGCCGTGAACATATAGTCTGCTCTCTCGCATATCCCCGATAAGGCTGAGCCTGAAAGCGCAACTTAACAATTCCCGTATATTTTTCAGTTCGCATACTATGTAATCTGTTTTTCTTACGAGGTATCGACCGACGTGTGCATTCACAGCCTTGCGCTCAACCGTAAAGAACAGCACACAGCCACCCGTCTCTTTGCGTATTGCTTCAACAAGCATTCTGCCGGACGTATTGATTTCTCTGCCGAGAGTTTTGCCGGCGCGCGAAAGAATCGTCCATATAACCCTTTTTGTTTCAATCTTTGAATAATCCATCTCCTCATAGGTGATGTTAAGACTTTTCATATCCTCATCAGTAAGTTCAACAATTATGGCGTCATCCGTCAGAAACTCAACTCTCATCGCTCGCTCCCCCTCATATTTAATTAAGCAAATACTATCGTACAACCGATTAAAAATAAAATCAACGAACAAATAATGGTATACAGAAAGGAGAATGAATATGGCCAAGAAAAGCCCTCTTACTGCTCAGCGCACACTCAGCCTTGATATGCTCGCTATGCTCTTGCTGCCTGCAGTAAGCTCATGGTATTTCTACGGTACAGGCGCAATCAAGCTTATTGTTGTAAGCGTAATTGTTTGTGTGCTTTGCGAATACCTTGGCCGCAAGCTTCTCAAGCAAGACTCCACTGTAACCGACCTTAGCGCCGTAACCACCGGCGTTATGATTGCGCTTATGCTCCCCGCAAACGCACCTGTATGGATTCCTGCTATCGGCGGTGCATTCGCCATCATTGTTGCAAAGCTGCCCTTCGGCTCTGTAGAGAAGCTCCCCTTCTCACCTGCCGCGGCAAGCCTTGCTTTCTTAACTATATGCTACCCGAACGAAATTTTTAACTATCCTAAAATTTCAGCTGTAAGCGCCGCTCTTTCCAGCACAAGCTCATCCTCACTCGCCTCAATGCTCGCGCGCAACACTTCGGTAAGCCTCAGCTCAATCAAGGCAATTGATATCTTCATCGGTAACTTCCCCGGTGCGATGGGCACAGGCTGTATCATCATACTCATAGGCAGCGCAATCTACATGCTTATACGCCGCACAAAGCTTTTCATTACTGCATCAGGCTTCCTCACAGGCGCCGCTCTTGCAGCTGTCTGTGTGCCGAGAATTACAAACCGTTTCTCTTCACTCGTGCTTGAGCTTTGTGCCGGATACATCATCTTTGCCGCCCTCTTCCTTATAACCGAAAAAGGCACTCAGCCTGCGCACCCTCTCAGCCGTCTTCTTTACGGCTTTACTGCAGGTGCCGCTTGTATGCTTATGCGTCGTTTTGGTGCTTTTGAAGAGTGCTCATGCTTTGCCGTGCTTATTGTAAGCGCCGCATGGCCCGTTGCGGACAAAGCTCTTATGAAACTGTTAAAAAGGAAAGGAGCCCTGAAAAGCAAATGAAAAAAATAACAGTAATGCTTTCGCTCCTTTTTACGGCTATATTATGTTTTGTACTCTCTTCTTGTGATTCTCAGACTCCTCAGACAGAAGAATCCAGCTCCACAATTGAGACAACTGAAGAAACCTCAACAGCAAACGGCAGTTTTGCAGATGAGACCTCTGCGCAGGAAAGCTCAACCGCAAACATAACAAGCACAAGCAAAGCCCCGAGCGAAACAACAGACACAACAAAGCCTGCAGCCACAACTGCCGCAACTTCGTCAACAGCATCAACTGCCTCAACTACTGCAGCAGTCACATCAAAGCCCACAACAACCACAGCAAAAAGCACAACGACAAAACCGGCTGCAACAAAACCGGTTGCTGCGCCCCCCGTTACCACAACAGCCCCGTCTACAACTCTTCCGATCGAGTCAAACGGACAGACCGGTTCATTGGATGTTTCAATATCAGACAGCGAAGACACTGATTTTGAAACACAGATTATCAAAGCAGTCAACGATGAGCGCAAAAGCCGGGCTTTACCTGAGCTGAGCTACTCGGCTGAGCTTTCTGAGGCGGCAAAAATACGAGCCAAAGAAATCTCCGTAAGCTACGGACATTTCAGACCGGACAACAGTTGGTGGCGCACAGTAAGTGAGCTCGCTATGGGAGAAAACATAGCAAAAGGCCAGGCTTCACCGTATGATGTAATGGCAGAATGGATGTTAAGCGACGGATACCGCGAAAACATCCTTTCAACAGAATATAAAACAATCGGCGTAGGCTACTACTACGACAGCAATACAGACACTTATTACTGGGTACAGATTTTCGGTATCTGACAAATTTTAAAAATCTGACAAAGGAGGAAAAGACAAATGGCATCACACGGCAAATCACCGGGTATGTTGCTTCGCAACGCAGGCATATTCAACCCCGTACTTGTTCAGGCGGTAGGTCTTTGCCCTGTTGTGGCAATGGCTACTTCAGTCAAATCAGCTGCTCTTCTTGCCGCGATTTCCGCAGTCATCATCACTCTCAGTGAACTGGTCGCTTCGCTTTTCCTCAAAAAAGTTCCCCGTTGGGTACGAATCGGTTTATACATCATCCTCGGCGGCGCAATCGTTGCTCCGCTTATGGTTCTTATCGAGCGTACAAACGCTCCGCTTTTCGGCTCTTTAGGCATTTATCTGCCCATAATGGCAGTTAACTCTCTCAACGTTTTACGATGCGAAAGGTTTGCCGTTAAAATCTCTCCCCTGTCCGCACTGCTCGACGGCATCACCGCATCAGTCGGTTACTCAGCCGTGCTGATTGTTGTAGGACTTATCAGAGAGGTGCTCGGCAGCGGCAGTATCTTAGGCTTCAAGTTCTTTGAAGGCCGCACGATGTCCGGTCTTCTCCTGCCTTTCGGCGGATTCATTATGCTCGGATTCTCCGGCGCAATTCTGAGAGTTCTCATCGCAAAATTCTGGCCTAAATACCTTGATAAAAAACAGCCTAAGCCCGGATTCAGAAAGAAGCACGTTGCAGATAAAAAGTCCGGCTCAACACCTGCACCCGTCCGGATTCCCGAGTTTGCGGCAGATGAGCCGGTATTCAGCATTGACGACATCTCAGAACAAGACGATGACAAGCCGCAAAACGTTGAACCTGCCGAGCCGACAGCTGTAGCTGAACCCGAACCCGCAGTTGTAGCTGAACCCGAACCTGCACCTCACATTGAACCGCATGAAACTCACCCTGCTGCTGTCGATGTTCAGAGTGAAGTTCAGCAGGCAGAAACAGCCACGGAAACCGAGAAACCCCAACAGCATCCCGAATACAGAGAGCTTTCAATAGATGACCTTGAATCAGCCTCAGCTGACGTTATGAACAGCAGCGACGATGAGCTTGAAAAGCTTATGAACCGCTCAATCGGCGACATACTCGACAAACACGAGGACAGCACCAAAGAAAGCACCGAAGCTGAACCCGAATCTGACGAGGAGACAACGGAGCAGGCTGAGGATGAATCAGACAAGGATAACGAAAACAAGGAGGATGACGAAGAATGATTTTTGCATTTTTTAACGCCTCAGTTTTTGCCCTGCTTCTGCAGAACCTTGTTTTTAACGGCGGTTTCGGAATGAGCGAAGCAATACGAATTGCTACAAAACCGAAGGATTTCTTCCCGATTGCTCTGCTTGTTGCATTTTTCACAAGCGCGACTGCTGCCGTATGTAACCTGCTTGATCACATCACTTTCATAAACGCACTCTCAACAGCAGAACATCTCGGCATTTACTGCTTTGTTCTTGCAGTTGTCTACCTTATATTCACAGCAATTATCATCCTCACCTCACGTAAGAGAAAAAAGGATACACACCGAATCGGTATGGCCGCCGTAAACACACTTGTGCTCGCCGTTCCGATTATCAACCGTCGTGCCGCATTCAATATTTCCGAGTCAATCGGTCTCGGGCTTGGCGCAGGTGTTGCTTTCATTATTGCGGTTTTGCTTATTTCCGCCGCAGAGGAACGCAACAAGGCCAACAACACAATAAGCAACGCATTTCAGGGCAAGCCCGCCCTCTTTATCTATATTGCGCTGATTTCGTTAGGCTTTGCGGGTCTTTCCGGTCAGTCACTCTTTGTCTGAGGTGGTAACATGGCAGATAACGAGTTTGAAAAAAAAGACCAGGAACAGCTCCCCGAAGATTTCCGACCTATTGTACCCGAGCCCGAACTTCATCGCAGACCGATAATCGGGTTCCACAAAAACTACCCCGTTCAGGAAAACCCTACCTCCACCCACACAGAAAGCTTTGCGCAGGAGGAGTTTAAACGCAAGGTAAGGCTTGGCATTATCTACGGCGTTGCACTTGTGATGCTGTTTGTTCTGACGTTTATCGTCACCGACACCTGCATCAAAATCTCAAAAGAGCCTATTCCCGCAACAACTGCAGTTGTCACACAGACCCCCACGCAGCCTGCTACACAGGCAACCACAGCAGTAACAACAACTACAGAATAAAAGAACTGTCCTGCGTCAACCGAACGGTGACTGTGCGACAGTTCTTTTTTATTGTTTTTTCTGTATCTTTTTACGCAAAATATTTGACAAATCGATTAAACATATATATTATAAACTATATATACCCTACTTTTAAAAAGGTGGTTAGATTATGACCGAGCGCTATGAATCAGCAAAAAAAATCTACGCTTCAATCGGCATTGATACCGATGCCGTAATTGAGAAGCTTGACAGTGTGCGTGTTTCCCTCCATTGCTGGCAGGGTGACGACGTCAGCGGCTTTGAAAACAGCGGCGAGCTTTCCGGCGGCATCCAGGCAACAGGTAACTATCCCGGCAAGGCACGCAACGCACAGGAGCTTATGGCAGACCTCGACAAGGCACTCTCCCTTATCCCCGGCGCACACAAGATAAATCTGCACGCAACCTATGCAATTCTCGGCGACGAAAACGT